>CADDYU010000075.1 GCA_902810705.1 Methylococcaceae bacterium | reverse complement strand
AAGTGTCAAATCCGCCGTCGAAATGTGACGTAAGGCGTCAGTGACAGTGGGGTTGCGGAAGAGTAGGCCGGGTTGGCGAACCCGCGAAATGTTGGGTAGCGGTATCCCGCAATCCAATTACCCGTAGAAGCCGATCCCGGCGGATGTTGGATTGCGGAGAGAAGAGTAGGTTGGGTTGGCGGAGACAACCCAACATGAAGCCGATGAATGTTGGGTTGCGGAGTACCGCAACCCAACCTACGTATAGACTACGTATAGACGTCCCCCCAGAAGAGCAGAAGAGTAGGTTGGGTTGGCGGAGACAACCCAACATGAAGCCGACCCCGGTGGATGTTGGGTTGCGGAGTACCGCAACCCAACCTACGTGTGGAGGCTTGACGTCCCTTGCCCCAAGGCCGAGCATGGCGCCATGCGATACCGTCGCGATCACACCGAAGGCGGCACGTACTTTTTCACCGTGGTGGCGTTCCGCCGGCGTCCCTGGTTCGGCGACCCGGCCCGGGTGGCGCAATTGCGCGCGGCCTTCCGGGCGGAGATGGCGCGGCGCCCCTTTTCCATCGACGCGATCGTGATCATGCCGGACCACATTCACGCCGTTTGGACCTTGCCGCCGGGGGACGCGGCGTATTCCATCCGCTGGCGCAACATCAAAAGCCGCTTGACCCGACAGATCGAGGCCGAAAGCCGTCCCGCCGTTTCCGCGAGGCGGCGCCACAAGCAAGAACAGGCGATCTGGCAATCGCGGTTTTGGGAGCACAGGATACGCGACGAGGAGGATTATTCCCGGCACGTCGATTACATCCATTACAATCCGGTCAAGCACGGGTACGTGGAACGCCCGGCGGATTGGCCCCACAGCAGCATTCATCGATATATCCGCGACGGCATTTTGCCGGCCCATTGGGGCAGCGGAGCCATGGATTTTCCCGAGCATGTCGGCCACGAGTAGGCCGGGTTGGCGGAGAGGCCGGCGAATGAAGAGTAGAAGAGTAGGTTGGGTTGGCGAAGACAACCCAACGCGAGGCCGATCCCGGCGGATGTTGGGTTGCGGGGTACCGCAACCCAACTACGGAGCAGTTGCCCGGAAGAATCGCTCCTGGCGATCTCGGGAAAGCCCGCCGGCCATCCTAGCGGGAAAGCGGCTTGCCAGCGGAAAACGCCACCGGCGATGCCGACCGTCTCGCTTCGCCGAGTTCGTCGACCTCCTTTTGAAGCTCGGCGAATTCCCTTCTCCAGGGTTCCTTGCTGTAGCCCCAGCGGCCGTCCCGCAAGAGGTTCATGCCGGTTTCCAGCCGGGCCCTGACCTGGTGGATGGCTTCGTCGCCTTCCACCTCCCATAGGGCCTGGGCGTAGAACAGATGGTTGAGCGGATGGCCGGGGTGCTTGTCGAGCGCCCGTTTGAGAAGCTCGAGCGCCTTGTCGCCGTCGCCGATGCCGGTGGGCCAGGGCGGGGCCTTGAGGTAGAGCATCCCCAGGAGCCGCAAGGGGCCGCCGTCGTCCACGTCGGGGCTCAAGGCCACCGCGCGCTTCATTTCGCCTTCGAGACGAGGCAGGTTCTGCACCGCCAGGGCCATCTGGTCGCGCACCGCCAGCCCCAGATTGGCGGCGAGGTAATAATGCACCACGCCGTCGTTGCCGGCGCCCAGCGCGACGGCTTTCTCGGCGAAGCGGACGCCCTCGGCGGCCAGCTTCTCGCGCCGGCCCGGATCGGACTCGCGCTCGGCGAGATGCAGGGCCAGCCGGCTGCCCAGAGGCGTTCGGAGCAGCGCCGGATCGTCGGTCTTCCGCAGGAAAACCAGGGCGCACTGGAGATCGCGGGTCGGGCTGAGCGGGCCAAGTTCGTTCCGGCGGGCGGCGAGACCGGTGGCGGTTTCCTTGGGACAGTCGGCCGATCGGTCGAATCGGACCAGGTCCTTGTGAAGCTGCGCGCAGCCGCCGAAGCAGGCCAGCAGCAGCGCGGCGGAAAAAGATGTTGACAGGCGCAAGGCTTACTTCCCCTCGTTCCACAGGCGAATCATGGCTTGGATACGGCGTTCGTCCGCGGGAACGAAGGCCTCCACCCCGAACAAGTCGCACAGCTTCTTGCCCTCGGGATCGGCGCAGAGCCCTTGCAGGGCCTTGGCGAAGCGGGCGCGCTGGTCGGCGGTGGTGGCCTCGCTGTCGGCGGCAAGGCCCATCAGCGGAATCTCGTCCGAGGTGAAAACGGCCTCGACCGGATTCTTGAACTCCAGCGAGCCGAGCCCGGCAAATTGCTGGCCGTTCAGGATCACGGCGTCCAATTCGCCCCCGTCCAGCGCCCGCAAGGCCCGGATGGGTTGCCGGGAAGGCTTGAGGAGAAAGAAGCTCGCCGGCTCGTAATGCCCGGCGAACACGATTCTGCCGATGAATTCCGGCTCCTCGAGAACGGTGCCGCCGAGCGCCCTGCCCTTGAGTTCGTCCAGGCCCTTGAACTTGCCTTTCTGCGCCACGACCCGATAGCGCTCGGTCGTGGCGCCCTTGATGCGGGGCTGGACCAGCGGCACCAGATGATGGGCGGCGCGGTGCTCCAGGAACAGCCCCAGGGAGGTGATGGCGAAGGCGGGGTTCTGCTGGGCGAGAAGCGAGCGGCATTCGGTGGCCTTGGCGGTGAACAGGCTGGCGAAGCTATCCGCCGGCCACTTGCCCACCCGTTCCACCACCCGGAGCATGGAGGCCATGGCCGCGGTGGCGTCGTTCTCGTTGACCGGCCCGCCCGGATAGCACACCACGATGGCGGTCCGGGCGGGACCCTCGGCGAATGCCGGAACCAGGGCCGAGAGGCCCGCCAGCAAGGCGATGAAAGGTATTCCGCGTGTCACGATAGTCTCCTCTTTGAGTCAAGCAGTTGGCCAATGGCCGGCGCGACCAGCAGGGTGGCCGGCAGGCAGCACAAGAGGCCGAGGGTGATGTCCACGCCCAAGGTGGAGACGCCCCGGTAACTCGCCAGGGTGATGGCGCCGAGCCCCGCGAGTTCGGTGCCTGCCGCCAGCAGGATCACCTTGCCGGCGATCCGCGTGACCTGTAGCGGCGTGTGGTTCGGCAACTCCCGCCAGCGATGGCTGAACCACACGCCGTAGTCCACCGCCAGCGCGATCACCAGCGGCAGGGCGATGATGTTGGCGTAGTTGTACTTGAGGCCGACTAGGGCCATGACGCCCAGCATCCAGCCGCCGCCGATCAGGAGCGGCAACGAGGCCAGCACGAATCCGCGCAGGCTGCGCAGCACCAGAATGAGCCAGATCAGACATACCGACACCGCCAGGATTGTTCCATGTTTAAAGCTCTCCACTACGATTTTCGAAAACTCCAGGTGCGTGACGGGAAAGCCCGTGGCTTCCGGCGAAACGCGGTAGACCTCTTGGGTTAGACTCTCGAGGAAGCCCGGATCATACACATTCCCTCCCGGAAAGGCGTAAACGGCGATGGCGCCGTCCCTGGCGAAGAACCGGTCCCGCAAGCTGGCGGGCACCTGGTCGGGGCTGAGCGGTTCGGCCCGCCGCCAGGCCTCGAGCACCGCAAGGCCATTTGCGGCCCCGTCCAGCAAGGCGCGGAAGTACCGCTCGCTGCGTTCCCGGCCGCGTTCCTCGTCCCGGTCGATTTCGGCCCGAATGGCTTCGATCTGCCCGCGCGCGGTCTCCAAGGCTTTGACCAATCGGGCATGGCCGGCGGAGAACGCCTGCTCCTGGAAATCGTCGATGGTGTCAAGACTTTGGCCCAGCACGGCGCGGAGCTTCTGAAAACTCGGGTCGGGCAGGCCGCCGCGCCTAAGGCCGGCGATTTTTCCGGCGTAACCGCCTCGCGACGCCGATTCGCCGATGGCGCGAGCTTTCCGGGCGCGCTCCTCGGCGTCCGGTGGAAACAACTGGGCCGGCGACTGCACCTTGGCGATGCTCTCGAGCTTGCCGGCCTCCGCGGTGATCCGCCGGGCTTCCGTCAGGTCCTTGGCGGTGAAGATGACCACTTCGGGCTGATAATCGCTCTCGGCCGCCATGCGCCGCTGGTAGTGGGCGGCCCGGGAGTCCTCGGGCAGCAGCGAGAGCACGTCGTAGTCGAAGGGAATGGCGAGGCCCCGCGCGGCTCCGGCCACCGCGCCGCCCACCGCGGCCGTGACCAGGACGATCGCCACCGGCAGGGGAAAGGCGCCGGGGCTCGCCGTCCTCTTGGGCAAAGGCCGGTCCTGAGTCTTGTCGAACGGGGAAATGGGGGGGGAATCGGCAAGCGCGCCCTCGGCGCCGGGATTTCCCGTCATCTCCTTTTGGTAAAGGGGAGAAGGAGGATCGGAGCTGGAGGAAGGCTCCTCCGGGCGGTTCAATCGCAAACGATCGGTTCGGGAGCGCCGAACCGATCCTTCCCCGGCGTCCCGTTGGCGATGGGACGCGATCGCCGCGCGGGGCGCGTCTTTCAGCTTGGGCGGCCAGAGGGCGTACAGGGCCGGCTGGACCAGCCAGGTGCTGACGAGGATCAGCAGCACGCCGTCGGCCGCCACCCGGCCTAGCTCGGCGAAACCCGGAAAATCGACCGTGGCGAGCGCGCCGAAGATCAGCACCGAGGCCCCGCCGGCGGTGAGCACCGCCCGGAACGACGAGCCGATGCCGAGGCCGATGGCTTCCAGCAGCGGTTTGCCGGCCCGGCGCTCCTCGGCGATCCGGGACGAGGTGAAGATGCCGTAGTCCGCCCCGAGGCCGAACAGGATGGCGAGGAAGCCGGCGGTGATGATGGTCAGATGGCCGACGGTGAATAGCGCGAGCCCGAGGCTCCACAGCGCCCCGAGTCCCATGGGGACGAAGATGGCGAGCGCCCAGCGGAGGCTCCGCACCACCCCGAGGATCAGGAGGGCGATCAGGGCGGCGGCGCTGGAAATCACCAGAACGATGTCCTTCCGGACCGCGAGGTATTCCTCGTACTCGACCGCCGGGAGTCCGGTCAGTCCCAGGGTCGGCGGGACGCGGCCCGAGGCCTTGGCTTCCCCGGCAAGGGCCGCCGCGGTCGCCTCGACCTTCTGGATGAAGGGGGCGAGGGCTTTAAATTCCTCGGACGGATCTTTGGGGCGGACGAACAGGAACAGCATCCGCCCGTCGCGGGAGGTGAAATAGCCTTTCGCGAGTTCCCCGGCTCCCTGACGCGCCAGCAGCCGGCTCCAGTCGAGTTCGGTGGGCGGCGGCTCGGCGGACAGCCAGCGCCGCCACTCGCCCAGAAAAAAATCCAGGACTTCGAGCCCTTCCTCGGCGCTCCGGATATCGGTATCGGCCATGGGCGGAGGCGACTTGAGCCAGGTCAAGGCGTTTTGCAGCGCCGCATCGAGGCTCTTGCCGTCGCCGGGCAAGTCCATCCCCTTCAGCGTGTCCAGGCCCGCGACGAATTGGTCCAGCCGCCCGGGCGGCGCCATCAAATACGCGTGTTCCAAAAGAAACCGGACGTCGAGGCGCTCGCTGACCTGGCCGACCTCGGGCTCGGCGCGAAGCCGGGCGGCCAGGGCGTCGGCATGGACTTCCAATTCGCGGGGGGGAGCGCCCTCGAGCACCACGATCAAATCCGAGGCCGCGCCGAAGTTCCTCAAGAAGCCGTTCAGGCGCTCGGCCACCGGCGTGTTCTGAGGCAAAAGCGCCTGGCGCGAGGTGTATAGCGGCAGATGCGTGATGGCCCAGAGGGAAAGGAGCGAGAGCAGCAGGGCGAGGGACAATATCCGCCAGGGATGGCGGGCGCAGCTTTCGGCGATTTTGGCGACCTGTCGGGATATATCCAAGGTAAGTTCCCTAAGTCAAAGGGACGGGGCGGCCCATGCCGTCCTGCCCGGAAAAGCTTTCGGCGGGCGCTTCAGGAGGGCACGCGGCGCCGGTGGTCAGGGTTTTCCGCCTCTGATTTTCCCGAAAGCCCTTGAGGCGAAGGAAAGATCGACGGGACGACGGGATCTCAAATCCCGCGATTGCGGTGGGGGCGAACTCGGGCGCTACCCGGCGCCGCCGCGCAGAGCTGCATAGAATAGCCAAGAAACGGAGTTTCGCCGAATCGCCAGGGAAAAAGCGTTGCGGCGAGCGGTCGAAAGATCGAACGCGGCGACCGATGACGCCAATGACGGCCGAGGCTTTCGTCGCGGCATTAGGACACCTCGAATTTGGAGGGATCAGCGATGGACTGGACCCGAGCCCACCCCGGCGAAGAGGGATATTACTGGTATGCCGGCGATTATTTCCGCGCCCGCTACGCGCTTCCGGACCTTTTGTTGGTGAGAGTCAAGCCTGTGTTCGATCCGCCCTTTGCCGAGAGGCGCTTCATGGTGTCCGCGCCGGGAGCCGGCGATTGGACGCCGGTCGATGAGGTGGAAGGCCTGTGGCGCGGCCCGCTCGATCTGAAGCCTCCGCCCCGCCCCTGAAAGCCAAAGAAATCTTCCGGCGACCGGCCTGCGGCAGCGCCGAAGCCCACCCGCTCCAGGATCGTTCCGTCCAGGAAGATTCAAGGACGAAAAAAAAGTGGCGGCCGACCGATCGGGCCCGCCGCCACCGAATGCCACAAGCACAGAGAACAAAACCCATTGAAGAATCTTGACTGGATACAAGAATAGTCAATGTTGAAGGTTTTGACCGCGGATGGGCGCCCTCGGTGCCCGAGCCGGCCAAGCACGGGCTCGCCGCCTTTCCGGCGGACGGCGCCTGCCCAAGGACAGCCGGCAATCCCCTATCCCGGCTCTTTCCGGCGGGCGCTCAGGACGTTGTGAACCTCGCCGATCCGGTCCAGGGCATGGCTGAGTTGGGCCAGCTCGGCGACCTCGGCGGTGATGTGCATGACGACCGATTGGTCCTCGGGATCGGTCAGGCTCTCGGTCCGGAGAATATTGATGTGCTCGCTGGCCAATATGTGGGTGATGTCCTTGAGCAGGCCCTTCCGGTCCAGGGCCCGAACCTCGATCTCCACCGGAAACGCCTCGGCCTCCGTCCCCCAGGCCACGTCGATCAGTCGGCCGTGCTTTTCGGCCGGCAGGCGGAGGATGTTGACGCAATCCTGGCGGTGGATGGCGATGCCGCGCCCGAGCGTCACGTAGCCGATGATGGGCACCCCCGGCAGTGGCTCGCAGCACCGGGAGAGATGCGTCAACAAATTGCGGACGCCCTGAATCGTGACCTCCCCGCTGAGCTTGCCCGTCGGCAGAAGCTTGCGGATTTGGACCGGCGCCGGCGGCTGGGCGTCGGGCAGCTTTAACGCGCTGGCCAGCTGGGAGGGAGCGATGTCGGCCCGGCCGATGGCGAGCAGGAGGTCGTCGCCCCTGGGCAGATGGAAATGCCGCGCGAGCTCGTCCAAATCCAGCTCCCGCACGCCCATCTTCTGACGTTCCTTGTCCAGGATGCTCTTTCCGGCGCGCAGGTGCTTGTCGTGATCCTGCTGGCGGAACCAGGCCCGGATCTTGTTGCGAGCGTGTCCGGTCGTGACGTAGCGGAGGTGCGGATCCAGCCAGCCGAGACTGGGTCCGCCGTGCTTGGCGGTCAGGATTTCCACCTTCTCGCCGGATTTGAGGGTATAGGTCAGGGGCACCATGCGCCCGTTCACCTTCGCGCCGCGGCAGCGGTGGCCCACCTCGGTGTGGATGCTGTAGGCGAAATCCACCGGCGTCGCCCCCTTGCGGAGGCGCACCACCTGGCCCTTGGGGGTCAGCACGAAAATCTGGTCCTCGAACAGCTCGGAGCGGAACGACTCCAGGATGCCGCGGTCGTCCTCCTCCCGATTTTCCAGGAGCCGCCGCAGGGCGTTGATGCTGCGGTCCAAGGCGGCATTCTGCTTGCCGCCTTCCTTGTACCGCCAGTGGGCGGCGACCCCGTACTCGGCGAAGTTGTGCATGGCCTCGGTGCGAATCTGGATTTCCACCGGCCGGCCGTTTGGCCCCACCACCACCGTGTGCAGGGATTGATAGCCGTTTTCCTTGGGATTGGCGATGTAGTCGTCGAATTCCTTGGGGATATGCAGCCAGTGGCCGTGCACCAGCCCGAGCACGGTGTAGCAGGTGGGCACGTCGCCGACGACGACCCGCACCGCATGGAGGTCGTACAGTTCTTCCAGGGGCACTTCCTTGCGCAGCATCTTGCGGTGAATGCTGTAGATGTGCTTGGGCCGGCCGAACACCTGGGCGCGAATATTGGACGCGTCGAGCTTTTGCCGGAGTTCGGCGATGAACTGGTGCACGAAACGTTCCCGCTCGGCGCGATTGGCGGCCAGCGACCTCGCGAGTCGGCGATACTCCTCGGGATAGAGATAACGGAAGGAGAGATCCTCCAATTCCCACTTGAGCTGGCCGACGCCCAGCCGGTTGGCGAGAGGGCTGAAAATGTCCAGGGTCTCCAGCGCGATCTTCCGTCGCAGGGCAAGGTCCTGCTCCTTGAGCACGCGGAGTCGCTGGAGCCGGTAGGCCAGCTTGACCAAAACCGCGCGCACGTCGTTCACCACCGCCAGCAGCATGCTGCGCAGCAATTCGACCTGGTTGGGTTCCTTGACCTCCTCCACACGGTATTCGTCGAAGGTGTTGAGCCAGTTGACCTTTCGCACCAAAGCGGCGGTGGCCGCCCCGAAACGGTTCTCGATGACGTATTCGTCCAGGGTGTCGCGGAGATAAGGGTCGCTCAGCAGCGCCACCGTCACGGTCATGGCGTCGACCTTGAGCGCGCGGAGAATAGGGGCGACGTCGATGCCGCGCGGCCGCACCAGGGTATCCCTGTCCCGGGCCTCGGAGGCCAGCTCCAGGGCTTCGGCAATCGCCTGCCGCTCCTCGGCCTTGTAGCCGGCCGAAAGCCGGGCCAGAAGCTCGTCGCTCGGCCGGGTGGAAAGATCGGGATGGTAGAGGGAATGCTTCATGGGAACTCAGGTAGCCTCAAGCCAAAGGGCCGCGGTCCATCGGAAAACATGCAGAAAACGCTCCATTTTGCCCAGGTTCGACGCCGCGCGAACCGGCCCCGTTCCGCGGCGTCCTTGACCCGAGATCGTGACGGTCAAGGCGCGAAATTCTCCTAAATTTTAAGCGGGAAATCCGCCAAAGTCTCGCCTCAATCTCAATGTCCGGCCCGCCGCTGCGCCAGGGCCGGAGCCATGAATACAGCGCTCCCGGCGCCTGGGCTTTGGGGCCTAAGAGCCCGTTCCGAATGGCTTGGAAAGTCTAGCGGCCCGACATGACTGTTTTAATAAATTTGGACCCCGTTGACGGTTGGTTTTTTCGGCGGAATGAAGGCGGGATTTTTGGAGCGCTCGGACAAGCCTTCGGACAAACGGTAAACTCTGCCCGCCACATAACCATAACAAACGGGAAGAACATGAGCACGACAAGCAACTTGCAAGCCCGCCCGAAAATCGTGGTCGTCGGCGGCGGCGCCGGAGGGCTGGAGCTGGTGACCCGGCTCGGCAGGACTTTGGGCCGGAAGGGCCGGGCCGAAGTCACCCTGATCGACACCAGCCGCACCCACCTCTGGAAGCCGCTTCTGCACGAAGTCGCGGCCGGCACCTTGGATTCCCACGACGACGAGCTCGAGTATCTCGCCCAATCTAGCGGCAATCATTTCCGCTTCGTCCTCGGCCGCATGAACGGCCTGGACCGGGCCCGCAAGGAGGTCCGCCTTGCGCCCTTGTTGAACGCCAAGGGCGAGGAAGTCATGCCCGAGCGCGCGCACCCTTACGACATCCTGGTGATCGCGGTCGGCAGCATCTGCAACGATTTCGGCATTCCGGGGGTTTCCGAGCACTGCCTGTTCCTCGATTCCACCGAACAGGCGGAACAATTCCAGAACCGGCTCCTGGAGGCCTATTTCCACGCTCAGGCCATGGGGGAGCGAAGGAGGCGGGCCAGCTGGATGTCGCCATCGTCGGCGGTGGAGCCACCGGGATCGAGTTGTCCGCGCAGCTGCACCAGGCCGCGCGGCTCCTCAGCGCCTACGGCCTCGACAAGGTCCAGCCTTCCGATATCAAGATCCATCTCATCGAGGCCTCGCCCAGCCTGCTGCCGGGCTTGCCGGAGCGTCTGTCCAGGGCCACCTTGAATCAGCTCACCGGACTCGGCATCGAGGTGCTCCTCGGCGAGCGGGTGGTGGAGGTCACGGCGGCCGGCATGCGCACCCATGCCGGCCAGTTCATTCCCGCGGCCTTGAAGGTCTGGGCCGCCGGCGTCAAGGCCCCGGACTTCCTGAAGACCATCGAGGGACTCGAAACCAACCGCTTCAATCAGATCGTGGTGCGCCAGACGCTCCAAACCACGGTCGACAACGACATCTACGCCATCGGCGATTGCGCCGCCTGCCCCTGGCCGGAGAGAAATTCCACGGTCCCGCCCCGCGCCCAATCCGCTCACCAGATGGCGAGCCGGGTCTTCAAGAACATCCGCCGAAGGCTCGAGGCCAAGCCCCAGCTCGACTACCGCTACCGCGATTACGGCTCGCTGGTGTCGCTGGGCAAGTACAGCACCATCGGCAATCTGATGGGCAACCTGCTCGGCACGGTGATGATCGAGGGGCTCATCGCCCGCCTGGTTTATCTCTCGCTCTACAAGATGCACCAGTTGGCGATCTTCGGACCCGTGCGGGTCGGCTTGCTGACCCTGTCGGGCTTCTTCCGGCGGCGATTGCAGCCGAAGATCAAGCTGCACTAGGCCGGCACCCCCAAGGGCTTTTTAAATCCGAAACTGAGGAGGGCATGCAATGAGCAGGACATCCAAGCGTCTTTCCGATTACGCGGAACGCCATTACAAGAAGGTCGACGGCTGGCTAGGGCCGGAGACGATCTCCCAGGTCATGACCATCAACGCCTGCCAGCGGGAGCTTGGCATCGCCGGCCACGTTGGCGAAATTGGCGTCCATCATGGCAAGTTATTCATCCTGCTCTATCTCTTGGCGGACGGGACGGAGAACGCCCTCGCCATTGACATTTTCGGCGCGCAGGACTTGAACGTGGACAACTCGGGAAAAGGCGATCTCGCCGTCTTGACCCACAACCTGAAGTCCTATGCGGGGGAGACAGCCCGGCTGAAAATCATCAGCGGCGACTCGACGACGCTCACCGGCGAGGACCTCACCGGCGCGGCGGGCGGAAAACTGCGCCTTCTGAGTATCGACGGGGGGCATCTCGCCCGGATCGTGAGGCACGACCTAAACACCGCCGCCACGTCCCTAGGCGAGGGCGGAGTGGTTATCCTCGACGACTTCTTCAACCCGGAATTCCCCGGCGTCGGCGAGGGAACCAATCAATTCTTTCTCTTCGACAACGGCCGGGCCGGGGAAAAGCTGGCGCCGTTTCTGATCGGCATGAACAAGGTCTATCTGACCACCGAGGCTTACGCTAGCCGATATATCGATCATTTCTGCCGAAAGGACTTGGGCCGCCCCTTCGCCTCGACGATCAAGTTCAATACCTACGCCGCTCGGCATCACGCCGTGTTCGTGACGGAGCTGTTCGGCGCCACGGTATTGGCCTACAGCCCGGATCGGTTTAGCCTGGGATACCGGTTAGGCCGATCCCTCAAGGCCAAGGCCCGCAAAATACGCGGAAGCCTCGGGGATACCCGGCTCGGGCGGCATCTCAGAAACAGCCGGCTCGGAGGGCTCATCGCCCAGCTGGCGAATCGCATCGCGCCCTATTGAGGGGTCCCATCGAGCGGGCAAACGTCAGCGAAAAGGCCGGCGCGGATCGAACCCGTTCCGGCAAGATGATAAGATTTCTTTACTTTCTTACCGAGTAATCCCTGATTTACGGAGGACATTCGACAACATGGCGGGTCATAGCAAGTGGGCCAACATCCAGCACCGGAAGGGCGCCCAGGACGCGAGGCGAGGCAAGCTGTTCACCAAGCTGATTCGGGAGATCACCGTCTCGGCGCGGGCCGGCGGGGGCGATCCGGGTCACAACCCGCGCCTTCGGGCGGCGGTGGACAAGGCGCTCACCGCCAACATGTCCAAGGACACCATCGAGCGGGCCATCAAGAAGGGCGTGGGCGCCCTGGACGGCGACAGCTTCGAGGAGGTGCGCTACGAGGGCTACGGTCCCGGCGGCGTCGCGGTGATGGTGGACTGCCTGACCGATAACCGCCAGCGCACCGTGGCCGAAGTGCGCCATGCCTTCACCAAGGGCGGCGGGAATCTCGGCACCGATGGGTCCGTGGCCTATCTCTTCAGCAAGACCGGCGTTCTGAGCTATGCGGCGGGCGTCGACGAGGACCGCCTGATGGAAGTGGCCCTGGAAGCAGGCGCCGACGACGTGGTGACGAACGAGGACGGGTCGGTGGACGTCCTGGTCGGCCCCGAGCGGTTCGAAACCGTGCGGGACGCGCTGGCGGACGCCGGGCTCGCGCCCGAGACCGCGGAAGTCACCCAGCGCGCCAGCACCAGCGTGGCGCTGGACCGGGCCGACGCGGAAAAGATGATTCGCCTGCTGGAGCGCCTGGAAGACCTGGACGACGTGCAGAACGTCTATTCCAATGCGGACATCAGCGAGGACATCCTTGCCAGCCTCTAGGGTGACGGCGTGACGAGCATCCTGGGCGTCGATCCCGGTTCGAGGTGCACCGGCTACGGCATCATCCACGACGGCGCCAAGGGGCCGGTGCTGGTGACCTACGGCTGCATACGCACGGAAACGGATCATTTTCCCGAGCGCCTCAAGCAAATCTACGACGGCATCTATCAAGTCGTCCGGCAATACCGCCCGAACGAACTCGCCATCGAGCAGGTGTTCATGTCCAAGAACGCCGATTCGGCCCTGAAGCTGGGCCAGGCCCGCGGCGCCGCCATTTGCGGCGGGATGGCGGCCGGATTGCCGGTGTACGAGTATGGCGCCAGGCAGGTGAAGCTGGCCCTGGTGGGCAAGGGCAGCGCCGAGAAATCCCAGGTGCAGCACATGGTGCGCTTCCTGCTCGGCCTCGACGAGGTCCTCCCGGCCGACGCCAGCGACGCCCTGGGCGTCGCGATGTGCCATATCCATCACCGGCAGACGCAACGGCGCGCCGGCCTGCCGGGGCCGGGGCGGCGATGATCGGCTTCCTGCGCGGCCTCCTCGCGGCGAAAAAGCCGCCCTCGCTGCTGTTGGACGTGAAGGGCGTCGGCTACGAGGTGGACGCGCCCATGTCCACCTTCTACAAGCTGCCGGCCCTGGGCGAGGAAGTGCTGCTGTACACCCATCTCTCGATCCGCGAGGACGCCCACAGCCTGTTCGGTTTTATCTCCGAACCCGAGCGGGCCCTGTTCCGCGACCTCATCAAGGTCAGCGGGGTGGGCGCGAAGCTGGCCCTGGCGATTCTCTCGGGGCTCAGCGTCGAGGAATTCCACCGCTGCGTGGAGTACCAGGACACCGCCCGGCTGGTCCGGCTGCCCGGCGTGGGCAAGAAGACCGCGGATCGGCTCATCATCGAGCTCCGCGACCGCCTGCCCGAACTGGGCACGGTGACGCTGCCGGGCGCCGGAACCTTGGCCGCGCCGGCAGCGAGCCCGGCGGACGACGCGGTAGCCGCGCTGATCGCCCTGGGCTTCAAGCCGCCGGAAGCCGGCGTGCTGGTGAGGAATATCCCGGCCGAGGGGAAGAGCAGCGAGGAGATCATTCGGCTGGCGCTGCAGTCGGCGGCGAAGTAGGGTTTCTTCGAGCGGGCGATTCCCATATGGCAATCATAGGCTTCGATGCCCTGAAATTCGCGAATCGCCTTAAAGCGGCAGATGTTTCGGACAAGCGGGCCGAGGCGGAAGCTGGGGCCTTGCCGGAGGTTTTGGAATTCAATCTCAAGAAACTTGCGACCAAGGACGATTTGACGAGGGAAACCGCTTTGCTCAGGCGCGATGCGGATAATCCGCGCGCCGATCTGAAGCGTGATATTGCCGGAGCCAAGGCGGAACTCATATGCTGGGTCGTGGCGGCCGGCGTGTTGCAGATTACGCTTATCGCGGCGCTACTGATCAGGTGCTTGCCAGGGTGGCGGACATGAACAATCCAGCTCTTAAACCGGCCACTTACGAAGATATACTGGCCCTCCCGCCGAATCTGGTGGGTGAAATCATCTCCGGGCGTCTAATCACTCATCCGCGCCCGGCGCCCCGTCACGCCCGTGCCTCCTCCAATCTCGGGGTGCGGATTGGCGGTCCCTTCGATCTAGGGGATGGCGGCCCCGGAGGCTGGTGGATACTGGACGAACCGGAACTACACCTCGGTGGCCATATCCTGGTGCCTGATCTGGCCGGATGGCGGCGAGAGCGGATGCCACACCTGCCTGATTCTGCTTGGTTCGAAGTCGTTCCGGACTGGGTTTGCGAGGTGTTGTCGCTTTCCACTGCCAAGGACGACCGCGTTGAAAAGCTGCCGATTTACGGTCATCTGGGTGTAGGCCATGCCTGGTTGGTCGATCCGGACACGCGGGTCCTCGAAGCTTATGAAAATCAAGAGAGCCAATGGCTGTTGATCCGGACGTGCGCCGGGGCGAGACGGGTGTCCGTTCCGCCTTTCGAGGCGGTGGAGTGGGAATTGGGCGGATTGTGGGTTGATTAATCCCCCGTATTTCATTATGGATAGGGAGAATATTTCCTTTAGATCCAAAGATGATGCATTACATAATCCTTGAGCCCGTGATTTCAGGTCCACTTGCACTGATGGCAATCGCGCGGATGCTTGCGAAAATAGGCAAGCATCAGTTCGCAGAAAGGCTGACCGCATCGACCACTCCCTAAGGGCGGCCAGTGCCAAACCAATACCAAGGGCTTTTACATGGAGGCGAGGTCCAAACCTCAAGGTTCCGGCAGGCGGGTGATGGCGGGGTTCCTGCGTCGCGCCAGCATACGCGCCTGAGCGCTGGTTATGAACAAACTCAATGAAGCAGCAGGCCAGCTGGCAAGCTTCGATCTATTGCTGTCGTCGTTGCTGAATGCCTCGGCCTTCTTTCCTCCAGGAAACTGAAGTTTCCAACACAGCGTTCCCAAGCTCCGGCTTGGGAACGAGCGTAAACTCGATTTGATTATGCCCACCCATCGACTCATCAATCCCACCGCCACCCACGACGAGGACGCCGTGGACCGCGCCATCCGCCCGAAGCGCCTCGCCGATTACGTCGGCCAGAAGGCCATGCGCGAGCAACTGGCGATCTTCATCCAGGCGGCCCGCGCCCGGGGCGAGGCGCTGGACCACGTGCTGATCTTCGGGCCGCCGGGGCTCGGCAAGACCACCCTGGCCAACATCATCGCCAACGAGATGGAGGTCAACATCCGCCACACCTCGGGGCCGGTGCTGGAGAAGGCCGGCGACGTGGCGGCCCTCCTGACCAACCTCGAGCCGAGGGATGTCCTCTTCGTCGACGAAATCCATCGCCTGAGCGCCGTGATCGAGGAAGTCCTCTATCCCGCCATGGAGGACTACCAGATCGACATCATGATCGGCGAGGGGCCGGCGGCGCGCTCGATCAAGCTGGACATTCCGCCCTTCACCCTGGTGGGGGCGACCACCCGGGCGGGCCTTTTGACCTCGCCCCTCCGCGACCGCTTCGGCATCGTCCACCGCCTGGAGTTTTACACCACCGAGGAACTGGCCCTGATCGTCGGCCGTTCGGCGCGCATCTTGAACGTGGAGATGAGCCCGGAGGGCGCGACGGAAATCGCCCGCCGATCCCGCGGCACGCCGCGGATCGCCAATCGCCTGCTGCGACGGGTGCGGGATTTCGCCGAGGTGATGGCGGACGGCAAGGTGACGGCGGAGGTCGCGGACAAGGCACTGGAGATGCTGAAGGTGGACAAGCACGGCTTCGACCAGCTGGACCGAAAGCTCCTCGGCACCATGATCGAGAAATTCGAGGGGGGTCCGGTGGGTCTCGATAATCTGGCCGCCGCCATCGGCGAGGAACGGGGGACCATCGAGGACGTGCTGGAGCCCTTCCTCATCCAGCAGGGCTTCATCATGCGGACGCCCAGGGGACGGGTGGCGACCCGGAGCGCTTACCTCCATCTCGGCCTGAAGCCGCCGAAGGCGATGCCCACCAATGAAGAATTGTTCTAATGTGCCGAAACTCGGCGGAAAGATACTGCGTGTAGTGTCTTTAGAGGATCGGAAAACCATTCATAATGCTTTTCCGGATAGAGGTTTCAAGCCATGAAGCTAAGTTACTTCGAGGAAGCGGATTCCTTGTATATCGACCTTTTCGAGTGGGAAGGCGTTGAAACCCTGGAAGTTTCGGAAGGCGTCGCGCTCGATTACGACGAAAAAGGCGCCTTGGTGGGTATAGATGTCGACAATGCCAGCCAAAAAGTTCAATTAAAGGAGCTGATTCTGAATCGAATACCCGGCGAAGTCCGATCGTTCGCCGTATGAACGAAGCTTCGGAAGCGACGCCTTTTAGCCCTCCATCGACTCCGAATTTCCGCTGGCCCGTCCGCGTTTATTACGAAGACACCGACGCCGGCGGGGTGGTTTACCACGCCAATTATCTTCGGTTCATGGAGCGTGCCCGATCCGAGCGGCTGCGGGGCTTGGGATTCGAACTGGATGACTTGGGACGCGACCCCGGCATCTTGTTCGTGGTCCGTTCGCTGGAGATCGACTTTCTGAGGCCGGCGCGTTTCAACGATCGCCTCTGGGTGACGGCGGACCTCGATCGGATCCGCTCGGCCAGTATTCATTTCAGGCAGGCCGTGGTGCGGAGCGAGGACGAGGTCCTCTGCGAGGCGCGGGTGCGGGTGGTCTGCCTTTCGGCGGAAAGCTTCCGGCCCAGGGCGGTTCCCGATGTCATACTGCAGCGATTGAATGGCCACTAAGCCGCGGCTCCGCGAAATCCCGACGGACGGACGCCGGCGGATCAATGGGGGCGAGTTCGGTCAAGGAAGGACTTATCGCCTATTCTAAAATGTCCCCGAAGGGGAAAGGCTTTTGACCGTGAAGGGGTTTTGATGACGTCCGATCTTTCCATTCTCACCTTGATCAAGGAAGCGAGCCCTGTGGTCCAGATCGTCATGGCGATCCTGATCCTGGCGTCCGTGGTGTCCTGGACCTTCATTTTCTCGAAATACCGGGAGATCAAGCGCGCCGAGGATACCTCGGAGGAGTTCGAGGAGCGCTTCTGGTCCGGCATCGACCTGGCCGACTTCTACCGGCAACTGGCCAAGGAAGACTACGATACCGAGGGGCTGGAAAATATCTTCATGGCCGGCTTCAAGGAATTCTCGAGGCTCCGCCAGCAGCCCCACATCGGGCCGGACGCCATGGTGGAGGGCGCCCAGCGGGTGATGCGGGTGGCCCTGAACCGGGAGCTCGAGCGGCTGGACGAGCGGCTGCCGTTCCTCGCCACGGTGGGGTCCACCAGCCCTTATGTCGGCCTGTTCGGCACCGTGTGGGGCATCATGAATTCGTTCCGTTCCCTGGGGGCCGTCAAGCAGGCCACCCTGGCGATGGTGGCGCCGGGCATTTCCGAGGCCCTGATCGCGACCGCCATGGGCCTGTTCGCCGCGATTCCGGCGGTCATGGCCTATAACCGCTACTCCACCGAGATCGGCCGGCTGGCTTCCCGCTACGAGGCCTTCACCGAGGAATTCCTCAGCTTGCTCTATCGCCAGGCCCACGCCAAATGAATGCGCCCAACCGAAGCGGACGCGGCCAGCGCCGCCGGCCCATGGCCGAAATCAACGTCGTTCCCTACATCGACGTTTCCCTGGTGCTCCTGATCATCTTCATGGTCACCGCGCCCATGCTGCAAACCGGCGTGGACGTGGAATTGCCCCAGGCCGAGGCGAAAACCGTCGACCCCAGCCAGGATCTGCCGATCATCATTTCGGTCAATGCGGAAGGGGAATTGTTCCTGGATACCGGCAACCGGGGCGACGTGCAGATCGAAGAGGCCGATCTCGCCGCCAAGGTCACGGAAGCGTTGGCGAAAAAGCCGGGCCTTGCGGTGCTCATCCGCGGCGACAAGAAAGTCGATTACGGCCGGGTCGTGACGATCATGGCGAATCTCAAGAACGCCGGAGTCCCCAGCGTCGGTCTGATGACCAGTCCCGCCGAAGAATGACCGATCCAAAAATCAAGCGTCTTCGCGGCCCGCTCGCGCTGTCGCTGGCGCTCCACCTGGTCCTGATTCTCCTGTTCGCGTACCAGTTCGACGCCATGAGGCCGGTGCGTCCGCCCGAGCAGCCGGAAATCATCCGCGCGGTCGCCGTGAACGAGAAGGCGCCGGAGCCGGCCCAGCGCACCCAGAAGCAAGCGGAGGAGGCGCAACGACAACAGCTTGAGCAGCAGCGGGCGGCCGAGCGGCGGGCGGAGGCCGAGCGCATCGCCGCGGCGAAACGCCGCGAGGAAGAGCAGGCCCGGCAAGCCGCCGAAAAGAAGGAGGAAGCCCGCCGCCAGGCGGAACTCGAGGCCCGGCAGAACGAGGAGGCCGAACACAAGGCCGCGGCCGAAGAACGCAAGCGCCAGGAGGCGCTGAAAAAACTTTCCGAACAAAGACGCCGGGACGAGGCGCAGCGCAAGGAAGAAGCCGAAGCCAAGCGCAGGACGGAAGAAGACGCCCGCCGCAAGGCTGAAACGGAGGCGAAGCGCAAGGCGGAACAGGAAGCCCGGCAAAAGGCCGAAGCCGAAGCGCGCCGCAAAGCCGAGGCCGAAGAGGCGAAACAGAAGGCCGAGGCGGAAGCCAAGCGGCGGGCCGCGGAAGAAGCTCGGCAAAAGGCCGAGCGGGAAGCGGAACGCAAGGCCGAACTGGAGGCCAGGCGGAAAGCCGAGGAAGAGGCGCAGCGCAAGGCGGAGCTGGAGGCGAAGCGCAAGGCCGAGATGGAGGCGAGGGCGCAAGCTGAAGCCGAGGCAAAAGCCAAGCGCGAGGCTCAGGAGGAAGCGCGCCGCCAGGCGGAACGGGAGACAAAGAAGGCCGAACAGATCGCCAAGGAGAAAGCCGAGGCTGAGCGGAAGGCCGAAGCCGAAACAAAACGGAAGGCCGAACTAGGGGCCAAGGCCGAAGCGGCGGAGGCCAAGCGCAAGGCGGAGCTCGAGGCGAAACGAAAAGCGGAGGCCGAAGCCCGCCAAAAGGCCGAGGCCGAGGCGAAGCGAAAGAGCGAGGAAGAAGCTAAGCGCAAGGCTGAAGCCGCCGCCGAGGCGAAGCGCAAAGCCGAACAGGAGGCAAGGCGCCTCAAGGAAGAGCGGGAACTGGCGCTGCGCGAGGCCATGGAGGAGGAGCGGCAGGCGCAGAAGGCGAAAGAGGCCGAAAGAGCGGCGGAGAACGCGGCGCAAGCTTGGGTGAATCGCCAGTTCGGGCCGAGGGTCGAGCGGAATTGGCTACGCCCGCCTTCTGCCAAAAGTGGCATGTCCTGTACAATTCAGGTTCGATTGGTTCCGGGCGGTGATGTATCGAGCGTGCAAGCCTCTTGTTCGGGTGGCGACGCGATCTTCGAGCGGTCCGCGGAAGCGGCGGTTCGGAAGGCTTCGCCCTTTCCCATGCCCTCCGATCCTCTGGTGGCGAAACAACTGCTGGGCCAGTCAGTCAGATTCAACTTCCATCCCGATTGATTCCCGTAGGATATGCGATGACCAGCCTATTTCGAGTCGCGCTGTTACTGGCCTTTTGCGCCGGTATGTTCGGCCGCCCCGCGCAGGCCGAGTTGAGCGTCAACATCACCAAGGGCGTCGAGGGCGCCCTGCCCATCGCCATCGTGCCGTTCGCCCAGCAGGGACTTCCCGGCGAGAATCTGGGCAGTATCGTCTCGGCGGATCTGGCCCGGAGCGGCCGCTTCGCGCCCCTGCCGGAGGGCCAGATGCCGGAGCGGCCAGTCCCGCCCGGCCAGGTCAATTTCCGCGCCTGGCAAGCAGCGGGCCAGGATCATGTGGCGATCGGCCGTATCCTGCCGGGGCCGAGCGGCCGGTTTGAGGCCGAGTTCTTCCTGTTCGACGCCATCCGGGGAAATCTCCTGACCTCGGGCCGGATCCCGTTCGACGCTCCGGAGGCGCGCCACGCCGCCCATAAGATCGCCGACATCATCTATCAGCAGCTGACCGGCGAGCGCGGCGCCTTCAACACCCGGGTGGCCTACGTCACGGTCACGGGGTCGGGGAAGCGCCGCGAATATCATCTGCAAATCGCCGACACCGACGGGCGCGATCCGCAGTCCGTCATCAGTTCCCCGGAGCCCATCATGTCCCCGGCCTGGTCGCCGGACGGCAAGCGGATCGCTTACGTGTCGTTCGAGAACAAGACCTCCGCCATCTTCATTCAAACCCTCGCCAGCGGGGAGCGGCAGAAAATCTCGGACGCGCCGGGCATCAACGGCGCCCCGGCCTGGTCGCCGGACGGCTCGCGGCTCGCCCTGACCTTGTCCAAGGACGGCAGCCCCGACATCTATGTCCTCGACATCGGCTCCGGAGCACTGCGCCGGATCACCAGCGACATTTCCATCGACACCGAGCCGGGTTGGTCGCCGGATGGCCGGAAACTCGTGTTCACCTCGGACCGCGGTGGCAAGCCGCAGCTTTACCTGGTTTCGGCCGAAGGCGGACAACCGGAGCGACTGACCTACGAGGGTGATTACAACGCCCGCGGCGTGTTCTCGCCGGACGGCCAGAAGCTCGCCATGGTGCACGGCAATGGCGGCGATTACCGGATCGCGGTGATGGACCTCGCGTCCCGCGCGCTGCGGGTGCTGACCGAGGGGCGGCTCGATGAGTCGCCGGGCTTCGCGCCGAACGGCGGCATGATCCTCTACACTCACAAGAGCGGCGGCGTCGATCAATTGGCGGCGGTCTCCCTGGACGGCAAAGTGCGCCAGACCCTTCGCATCGAGGGCGGAGAAGTGCGCGAACCCGCCTGGTCGCCCTAGGCGGCACGGATTCAAACGACGGAGGCCAGGAAAGCTGAAAGGTCTCGAACTCGACGAATCGATTTCACGCGGCAAATTTGGGGAGCGTAAATGAAATTCTTGAAGTCTTTGTTGATTGTCTCCATGG
>CADDYU010000074.1 GCA_902810705.1 Methylococcaceae bacterium | reverse complement strand
CCCCGGTTGAGGCGCTCGATCTTGTGGGGGTCGATGTCGACGCTCACCACCTCATTGCCCACTTCGGCCAGGCACGCCCCCGTCACCAAGCCCACATACCCCGACCCAAATACCGTGACTTTCATGAGATCTCCCTTTCAGTTGTTTTGTGGCAGAAGCAAATCATTCGCCGCGAGGCGCCTCGAAGCCTCACTTATCAGGCGAAGGCCCGAAGCAAATCGCCTTTAATATCTTCCAAATTTTCCAAGCCCACGGCGATCCGGATCAAACCTTCGCCGATGCCGGCCGCCGCCCGCTCGGCCTCGGTCAGGCGCCCATGGGTGGTGGTGGCCGGATGGGTAATGGTCGTCTTGACGTCTCCCAGATTGGCGGTGATGGACAGCAGTCGGGTCGCGTCGATCAATTTCCAGGCGGCTTCCCGCCCGCCCTCGACCTCGAAGCTGACGATGCCCCCGCCGGTTTTCTGTTGTCTTTGCGCCAAGTCGTGCTGCGGATGAGACGGCAGGCCGGGGTAATGGACCCGCTTCACCCAGCTCTGCCGCTCCAGCCATTCGGCCAATCCCCGCGCGTTCTCGCTGTGCGCCCGCATCCTGAGACCCAAGGTTTCCAACCCCTTTAGAAACACCCAGGCGTTGAAGGGGCTCATGGCCGGCCCACCGGTGCGGAGGAATGGATAAATCTGCTTCTCCAGCAATTCGTGGGGACCGACGATGGCCCCGCCCACGCAGCGCCCCTGCCCGTCCAGGTACTTGGTGGCGGAATGAATCACCAGGTCGGCGCCGAGTTCCAGCGGCTTTTGCAAGGCCGGCGTGCAAAAGACGTTATCCACGACTAGAAGCGTGCCCTGGCCGTGCGCCAATTCCGCAAGGCGGCGGATATCAGCGATCTCGGTCAGGGGATTCGATGGGGTCTCCACGAACAGGAACCGGGTCTCCGGCCGGATCGCCGCCTCCCAGGCGGAATAATCGGTCAGGTCCACGAAGCTGGTCTCGACGCCGAATTTGCCCAGAAAGTTCTGAAAGAGTAGCACGGTATTGCCGAACACGCCGCGCGAGCACACCACGTGATCGCCGGCCTTCAAGAGCCCGAACGCCGTGCTGGCGATGGCCGCCATGCCCGAGGCCACGGCGATGCAACGTTCCCCGCCCTCCAGCGCCGCGAGCCTCTCCTCGAACGCCCGCACCGTGGGATTGGTGAAGCGCGAGTAGATGTTGCCCGGCTCCTTGCCCGAAAACCGCGCCGCCGCCTCGGCCGCGCTGCGGAATATATAGCTGGAGGTGGCGAAGATGGGATCGGAATGCTCCTGCTCCGGCGTCCGCCGCTGCCCGGCCCGCACGGCCTGGGTTTCGATGGCGTATTCGTTCCAGTTGATTTCTGTCATGGTGGAATTTGGCGTTTAGGGTCGAACGATATACTTAGTCGGTTTGCGTTCCGAAACCGGATTAAATCTTAACTTTAAAACAGAACGCGGAATATCGGCTGTCAAGATCCCGCCTGTCTCGGGCAAGGACTCGATGCCTTACAACCAACCCAAGCCACGAGATGGCCGGGTGAGATCACACACAAGGTGCCTGCGGCTTTAACCCGATTGGCCATGGCCTAGTGGCGAAATCGGAAGCCCGAAACGTCCCGGATGGAATGCGAAGGCGCCGTACGTTTCCGGCGAAAACAAATCAATTCAAAGTAAGCCACCTAAGCCCATCTGCCGCTACCCCGCGTTATGCAGCTCGATCACCGAGTTCTCCCCGTGACGCATCGATTTGGCGATGTCGTTGCGGTAATGGCAGAGCCGGTCGAGGTAAGCCTGATCCACATCGCCGGTCACGTATTCGCCATCGAAGCAGGAGGTGTCGAACCGGCGAATCGACGTATTGCCCCGCTGCACGGCCTCGATGAGGTCTTGCAAATCCTGGTAAATCAGCCAGTCGCAGCCCAGCGCCGCCTGCACTTCCTCGTCGGTCCGACCGTGGGCGATCAGTTCGTGGGCGGCGGGCATGTCGATGCCGTAGACGTTGGGAAAGCGCACCGGCGGTGAGGCGGAGGCGAAGTAGACCTTGTTGGCTCCGGCATCGCGGGCCATCTGGATGATTTGTTCTGAGGTGGTGCCGCGGACGATGGAATCGTCCACCAGCAAGACGTTTTTGCCCCTGAACTCGAGATCGATGGCGTTCAGCTTCTGGCGCACCGATTTCTTGCGGAGCTGCTGGCCGGGCATGATGAAGGTACGGCCGATGTAGCGGTTCTTGATGAAGCCTTCCCGGTACTTCACCCCGAGCCGATTGGCCAGCTGCAGGGCGGACGTGCGGCTGGTGTCGGGGATGGGGATGACCACGTCGATGTCGTGGTTCGGGCGGAGCCTCATGATCTTCTCGGCCAGTTTGTCGCCCATGCGCAGACGGGCCTTGTAAACGGAAATATCATCGATGATCGAATCGGGCCGCGCGAAGTACACGTACTCGAAGATACAAGGCGCATGCAAAACCTGCTCCGCGCAGCAGCGCGTGTGAAGGGTGCCGTTCTTTTCGATCACGATCGCCTCGCCCGGCTGAACGTCACGGATCAGTTTAAAGCCCAAGACATCCAGGGCAACGCTCTCCGAGGCGATCATGTAGTCGGTCCCCCGCTCGGTTTTGCGTTCGCCGAACACCAAAGGCCGAATGCCGTAGGGATCGCGGAAACCGATGATGCCGAAACCGGTCACCATGGCCACCGCCGAATAGGCGCCGCGGCAGCGCCAATGCACCCCGGCCACGGCGCGGAACACATCCTCCGGACCGATGCGCAGCTTGCCCAATTCCTGAAGCTCGTGAGCGAAGACGTTGAGCAGCACCTCGGAGTCCGAATCGGTGTTGATATGCCGCTGATCTTGGGCGAACAGCTCCCGCTTCAAGGCTTCGGCATTGGTCAGATTGCCGTTGTGAGCCAGGGTGATGCCGTACGGGGAGTTCACATAAAGCGGCTGGGCTTCGGCGGAACTGGTGCAGCCCGCGGTTGGATAGCGCACATGGGCGATGCCCATCCTACCCTTAAGGTTTACCATATGGCGGGTATGAAAGACATCGCGCACCAGGCCGCTATCCTTGCGAAGATGCATACGATGTCCCTGACAGGTAACGATACCGGCCGCATCCTGACCCCGGTGCTGGAGGACAGTCAGAGCCTCGTAAAGCTCCTGATTAACTTCCTCGCTGGAAACGATGCCGGCAATACCACACATGATTATTCACCCTATTGATGGGAAGCTATTGAAGATTTGAGGCGACTCGCATAATCCGTAGGGATTTGATCGCGCAGCCAAAGTGCGAGAGATTGAAACGGTGGAATCAACTTAGACTCCTTCCACCAGGAATCCTCCGGCAGCGGCGTTGCTCCCGCCAGAAGCACCAGAACCGCGACCACCAAGGCCCCGCGGGCCGTGCCGAATAGCAGCCCGGCCAGCCGGTCGGTGCCGGACAAGCCGGTACTCTGGATCAATTTGTTGAGCAAGAACACCACCAAGCCCGCCAGCGCGAGGGTAGCCATGAATAGGACCGCGAACGCCACCGCCAGACGGGCCGAGAGTAACGGAATGACGGCCTCCAGGTATCCCGAGATTTCGCGGTTATAGTAGAGGGCGACCCAGACCGCGGCACCCCAGGCGGCAAGAGAAAACACCTCCCGAACCAATCCCCGAATCAAGCCGATGAGCCCGGACAAGCCGATTATTCCAATGAGGCAATAATCTACCCAGGTCAACACCGGCATTCAGGGCCTCTCTAACGAGAGCCAGCCGACCCGCCGCCGATAATCCACCGCCAGCCCACGTCTAATGTTGCGGCAGGATGATTCCCTTGAGGCCGACGGCATTCTCGATCTGTTTCTGGATCTGTTCGGCGCGAGCGCGATTCAACTCCGGACCGACCGTCACGCGGTAAATCGGCCCGGACTCCCCTTGCGAAGAGTACACGTTGGCCGGCAAGTTCTGCTTGCGGAGCTTTTCGGCCAGTGCGCGCGCATTCGCTTCGGCGGCGAAGCTTCCAGCCTGCACCATCCATGAGGAGGGAACCGTCGCCTCTGGGGCGTGCTTAGGGTCTTGCGGTTTCGCGGCGGACTCCGCCGGTCCGGAATTGGCCACCGGCGCCGACTTCGCGCCAGATCCATCGGGTTTGGGAGCTGAGGCCCTCGCAGGCCTGCCTTTTTCCATTCTCCTTGCCGACGGCTCAGCCGCCTTAGCCGGCTGAGGTGAAGCTTTCGACATAGGTTTTTCCACGGACGTTTCCGGTTCCTCGACGGCTTGGGATGGAATTTCGCCAGGCTCCCGCGTTCTTGGCGAGGTTGTTGAGCGGACTGTTTCGCCGCCTCGCTTGGGTGACTTCTTGGCCGCGGAATCTTTTCCCTTGATCGGCGCCTCCGTCGTGGTATCGGCCTCGGGCTTGGCGGCCGGAGCGCTCTCCGGTTCGGCCGCCAAGTCCTCTTTCACAGGCGCCACTCTTCCTTCTTCGGCCGGAGCCGCGGCCTGGGGCGTCGGAGTGGGCGGTTCCGGCTTGGCCGGTTTCGGGGGAGCCTCGTCCAGGGGCACGATCCGGTATCCGCTCCCTGAGGCTTCGTTGCCGTTTTTGTTTTCGGATCTCTCGACCGGCGCGACATCGGCCGCCGATTTCGGCAGCTCGATGGCCTTTTCCTCGATGGCCTCGGGCAAGGTTGGAATTTCCGCCCCTTCGCCGGCCGTGCCGGCCGATTTGTCCTCGAACAGCATCGGCACAAATATCACAACCAGCGCCACGACAATCGCGGCTCCCATCAAACGTCTCTTCAATTGTTCGTCCATTCGCTAATCACCTCGAGTCAGGCGGCATGGGCCAGGTATTCCGAAACCAGGAAAAACGAGCCGAATATCAGAACTAGATCGCCATTTTGCGCGTTCCCGCGGGCACACGCAAAGGCGGTTTCGGCATTGGAAAATCCATGGTCGACCTCGGCGATGCCTAGAGTTCGGAAGATATCCACCAATTGCTCGGGGGTGGCGGCCCGCGACACCCTCAACGGCGCGAGATACCAACGGTCGATCAAATCGTGAATGCTGCCGACGATCTCCGCGATATCCTTGTCCCGCATCACGGCGAACACGGCGTGTATCCGCTTTTCCCCGAAGTGGCGGCGGAGATGTCCAGCGAGGATTTTCACCGCACCTGGGTTATGGGCCACGTCCAGCAATACGGAAACGTCACCGGGAAACAGCTGAAACCGTCCAGGCAGGCTCACCGCGCGCAAGCCCTGCCGGATGGCCGCTGCGGAAACCGGCCGCCAGGCCGCCACGAGCTGCAGAACGGTGAGGACGGTCGCCGCATTCATCAGCTGATGCTCGCCGGCAATGGCCGGAAATGGGAGATTTGCCAAGTGAGCATCGGCGCCGTACCACGTCCAGCTTTCTAGTGCGGTTTCGTAGCCGAAATCACGGCCGAGCCGATGTAAGGGCACCCGCTTTTCCTCCGCGAGCTGGATCACCGAAGGAGGAACGTCGGGATCGCCGATCGCGGCCGGGCGGCCGGTCCGAAGAATTCCAGCCTTCTCAAGACCGATGGCGTCGCGGGTATGGCCCAGCCAGTCCTGGTGGTCGATATCGATGCTGGCGATCAGGGCCGCGTCCGCATCGACCAGATTCACGGCATCGAGGCGCCCGCCCAGCCCGACTTCCAAAACCTGGACATCCAGGCCCTCGCGCGAAAAAATCTCGAAGGCCGCCAAGGTGCCGAATTCAAAGAAGCTCAGGGTGGCATCGCCGCGGGCCTCGTCGACCCGGCCGAAGGCCTCGACGATGCGCTCGTCCCCTACCGGACGGCCATCGATACAGATGCGCTCGTTGTATTTAAGAATATGCGGGGAAGTATAGGTGCCGACCTTATAGCCCGCGCTGCGCAGGATAGAATCCAACATGGCCACGCAAGAGCCTTTGCCGTTGGTGCCTCCCACCGTGATCGTAAACGGCCGCGGGTTTTCCAATGCCATGTTTCTGAACGTCAACGACACGCGCGAGAGTCCAAGATCGATGGACTTAGGATGCAGGTTCTCCTGCCATGCCAGCCATTCGGCCAGCGTTTTGAAGCGCATTAGTCAGTCGCCATTCTGGAGCACATTGGCCATCACGGGATCGAAGGATACGGCGCCGACTGTTTCTGGCTGGGGTTCCTCAACCAGAGCGAACCTTGGCGCCGGCGCGGACGAGGCCGCCCGGTCGGACATCAATAGCCCAAGCAACGCCGAAATCTTGCTGCGCATGTCCCGACGATCGACGATCATGTCGAGAGCGCCATGCTGCAACAGGAATTCACTCCGCTGGAAACCTTCGGGCAATTTTTCCCGAACCGTTTGTTCGATGACCCTAGGTCCTGCGAAGCCGATCAGGGCGCCGGGTTCAGCGATGTTGATGTCGCCCAGCATGGCGAGGCTGGCGGAAACCCCGCCCATGGTGGGATCGGTCATCACTGAGATAAAGGGGATACACTCTTTGGCGAGACGGGCCAAGGCCGCGCTGGTTTTCGCCATCTGGAACAGGGATAATAGGGATTCCTGCATCCGCGCTCCGCCGCTGGCGCTGAACGAAACCAAGGGAGCCCGGTGCGCCAGGCAATGGTTGACCGCGCGCACGAAGCGCTCTCCGACCACCGAGCCCATGGAACCGGCCATGAATTCGAAGTTGAAGGCGGCGGCCACGACAGGGCGCCCCTCGATCAGCCCGGCCACCACGATCAGCGCGTCCTTTTCGCCGGTGGCTTTCTGAGCCTGGGACAGACGGTCCTTGTATTTTTTACTGTCCTTAAACTTGAGCGGATCGACTGGCGACAGAGTCTCGCCGATTTCCATCCGGTTGCCGGGATCGAGGAAGAAATGCAGACGCTTGCGGGCGCCGATGCGCATGTGATGGTTACATTTGGGGCAAACTTCCAAGTTCCGTTCGACTTCCGAGCGATACAGGATGGCGTTGCAGCTCGGACACTTGCTCCACAATCCTTCGGGCACCGCGCTCTTGGAGGAAGCTTCGGTACGGATTTTCGAAGGCACCAGCTTGTGAAACCAGCTCACGGTCGTTGCTCTCGATATTATTCTTAAGACATTGCATCCAACGCGGCACGCATCGATTGCAGCAAATCGACGATGTCCTTGAGCGCCTGGTCAGCGCTTCGCGCGGCTTCGATCCTCTCGACTAGAGCGCTGCCCACCACCACGGCGTCAGCCAACTTTCCGACGGCGGCGGCGAGTTCGGCGTTCTTCACCCCAAAGCCCACCCCGATGGGAAGATCGGTGAGTTTTCTGATCTCGGAAAGCTTCCGCCGCACATCATCCAAATCCAGGTGAGAGGCGCCGGTGACCCCTTTCAGGGAGACGTAGTAAAGGTAGCCGCAGCCCAGCCGATCCATTCGGCGGATGCGTTCCCCGGTGCTGTTGGGCGCCAGGAGATAAATGGGGTCGATTTCCGCTTCTTCCAGCAGAGGCAGGAGATCCGACGATTCTTCGGGGGGCAGGTCCACAGTCAGGACGCCGTCCACCCCGGCATCTCTCGCCCGCTCGGCAAAAGCCTGATAACCCATGGCCTCGATGGGATTGAGATAGCCCATCAGTACCACCGGCGTCTCGCAGTCCTCGGCGCGGAACTCCTTCACTAGCTGCAGCACCCGACGCAGGCCCATCTTATGGGCCAGGGCACGCTCACTAGCCCTCTGAATCACCGGGCCATCGGCCATGGGATCCGAGAACGGAACGCCCAATTCGATCATGTCGGCCCCCGCCTTCACCAAGGCATGCAGGGCGGGAATCGTGAACTCAGGATTGGGGTCGCCAGCCGTGATGAAGGGAATCAGCGCCTTGCGCCTCATCTGTTTCAGGGCCTCGAATTTGGCTTTCAGGCGGCTCACAGATGGATTCCCTCGCGGCTGGCTATGGTGTTGATGTCCTTGTCGCCGCGTCCCGAGAGATTGACCAGGATTTGCTGGTCCTTGTCCATTGTGGAGGCGAGCTTCATGGCGTAGGCCACAGCGTGGCTCGATTCCAAAGCCGGAATGATGCCCTCCATTCGAGTTAAGGCATGAAAGCCTTCCAGTGCTTCGGCATCGGTGATGCTGACATAATGGGCCCTGCCGCTGTCCTTGAGCCAGGCGTGTTCGGGGCCGACGCCGGGATAATCGAGGCCGGCGGAAATCGAGTGGGTCTCGATGATTTCTCCGTCCTCGTCCTCCATCAGATAAGTGCGATTGCCGTGCAGGACGCCAGGCCGGCCGGCCGTCAGGGGGGCCGAGTGGCGGCCGGTTTCGATGCCATCTCCAGCCGCCTCGACGCCGTACAAGACGACCTCCCGATCCTCGATATAAGGATGGAAAAGCCCGATGGCGTTGGACCCGCCGCCCACGCAGGCCACCAAGGCGTCCGGCTGACGTCCCGTCATTTCCTGCATCTGCTTGCGGGCCTCGCGGCCTATGACGGCTTGGAAATCCCGTACCATGGCCGGATAGGGATGGGGGCCGGCCACGGTGCCGATGATGTAAAAGGTGTTATCAACGTTGGTCACCCAGTCGCGGAGAGCCTCGTTGAGGGCATCCTTCAGGGTTCTCGAGCCGGACTCCACCGGCATCACGGTGGCGCCGAGAAGCCTCATGCGCAGCACGTTGGGCGCCTGTCGCGCCACGTCCACCGAGCCCATGTAGACCACGCACTCGAGGCCAAGCCGAGCGGCAACGGTGGCCGTGGCCACGCCATGCTGGCCGGCGCCGGTTTCGGCGATGATGCGGGTCTTACCCATGCGTTTCGCCAAGAGGGCTTGGCCGACCGTGTTGTTGACCTTGTGGGCGCCAGTGTGATTGAGGTCTTCACGCTTCAAGAAAATCTGCGCCCCGCCGAGATGGCGGCTCAGGCGTTCGGCATGGTAGATAGGCGAAGGGCGGCCGACATAATGCTTGAGATCGTGGTCGAGTTCGGCCAAAAACTCCGGGTCTTTGATGTAGTGCTGATAGGCCCGGTTGAGTTCCTCGATGGGATACATCAGGGTCTCGGCCACGAACACGCCGCCATAAGGGCCGAAGTGGCCGCGCTCGTCGGGCAGGTTGTAAGGTTCAGTCGGCTGCTTGGCTATAGTCAAATTCACGCACCTCTTTGAGGAATGCCGCCATTTTGCCGGCATCCTTGAGTCCTTTTTCCAACTCCACCCCGCTCGATACGTCCACCGCATAGGGCCGCACGGTTCGCAGCGCCTCGGCAACGTTGCCGGGGGCCAGACCACCCGCCAGGATTAGCGAGCCAGCCGGTTCCTTGGGGATAAGCTTCCAGTCAAAACGGCGCCCGGTTCCGCCCTGGGCGTCCGGATCCCAGGCATCCAGCAGGAATCCGGACGCACCGGAATGGCGGGCCATGGCCGCCGCGAGTTCTACCCCAGGCCGCACGCGAAGCGCCTTGATGTAGGGCTTGCCGAACCCGGCGCAATAGGCCGGCGGCTCATCGCCATGAAACTGGATTAGATCAACACGTACCCGTTCCAATACCTGCCGCACGCGGGCCGCTTCCTCATCCACGAATAACCCCACCACGGTCGCAAAAGGCGGCAGGGAGGCGACGATGGTCCGCGCCGTGTCGACACTCACGCTCCTTGGGCTCGGCGGATAAAACACCAAGCCGATGGCGTCGGCCCCGAGGCGCACGGCGGCAAGCGCATCCTCGGGGCGGGTGAAACCGCAGATTTTAACCCGAGTTCTATGGAAGAGGTATGGGATTTTCACTTAGCTCCGGAGGTGTGTACCGGCTGGCGCCTTCGGGAAGATGCTCGAAAATGGGGTGACGGGGAATGCCGAACGTCTCGGGATAACAAATGCCGGCCAAGTATAACCCGTCGGCGGGCGCCGTGGCAGCGCCCGCCGCTCGGTTCCGCGCCCGCAGAACCTCACCGGCCCACTCCGGAGGCTGCTTTCCCGCGCCGATTTCCATCAGCAATCCCGCGATATTGCGCACCATGTGGTGCAGAAACGCATTAGCGCACAGTTTAATGATGACTCGATCATCCTCGCGGTAGACCCGGATAAAGTGCATGTAGCGATTCGGGCTCCGGGACTGGCAATCCTGAGCGCGGAACGAGGAGAAATCATGCTCGCCGACGAGATAGCGCCCCGCCTGCCGCATGGCTTCGACATTCAAGGGCGCGTAATGCCAAGTCACCTGGCGCCGCAGCAAGGCGGATTTCATCGGACGGTTTAAGATAACGTATCGGTAAAATCGGGCGATGGCGCTGTGGCGGGCGTGAAAGTCTTCCGACACTTCGCGTACCCACAGAACGCGCACGTCTTCGGGCAACTCGGTGTTCGCGCCCATCAGCCAGGAATATGGCTTGCGTACAGCGTGGGTATCGAAGTGCACCACCTGCTCGGTAGCGTGCACCCCGGCGTCGGTTCTGCCCGCGCAGACGACCCGGACCGGCTCGGCAGCAACCCGGCTTAACGCCGCCTCCACCGCCGCCTGGATGGTCCGACGGTCTGGTTGCCATTGCCAACCGGCAAAAGCCTGGCCGTCATATTCGAGACCTAAAGCGATGCGCATGCGGAATGGTGTAAATAATTCGAAACGCCACTGCGGGCGGGGCGCCTATTCTTTCCGAATCCTTCCAAGAAGTCGAGCGCCTCAACAGGGCACCGCCCGATCATGGTCAGGGTGTCACCGCAACGGCTCCAGCCGCCGCAAAGCTTCCTTAAGCAAGTCCCGCCGGCATCCGAAATTGAGCCGCACATAACCCGGAAGGCCGAAATCCCGCCCATCCGACAGGCCCACACCCAAGGCCTCGAAGAACGGCAGCGGATTTTTCGCATCTATCGTGCGGGCGTCAATCCACGCCAGATAGGTGGCTTGAGGTACCGTTAATCTTAGCCGCCGGCTATCGGAGAACCACTCCCGCAGCAGCTCCCGATTGCCGCGGAGGTATTCGATGAGGTCGGCGAGCCAGACGCCAGTGTCCCGATAGGCCGCCTCGGCGGCGGTGTAGCCGAGCAGGTTCACCGGCGGCACGAGTCCCGCCATCGCTCTCCGGAAACGGCGGCGCAGGGCGGGTTCCGGGATCACCGCGAACGAACAGCCGAGTCCCGCCAGGTTCCAGGTCTTTGAGGGTGCCAGAAGGGTAATGGTGTACTGAGCGAAATCCGGATTGAGCCGGGCCAGCGGAACATGGCGCAAGTCCGGATCGAGCAATAGGTCGCAATGAATTTCGTCCGAGCAGACGATCAGGTCGTGCCTCCGGGCGATCTCGACAAGGCAAGCGAGCTCGTCCTCGTGCCAGACACGCCCAACCGGATTATGCGGATGGCACAGCAACAGGAGCCGGGTGCGCGGGGTGACCGCGGCCTCCAGCGCGGCGAAATCCCAGTCCCAACCTCTGTTCGGCCCACGGTTCACGAGCGGCACGGCGATCAATTCCCGCTGAGTCAAGCCCGGCATGCGCAGGAACGGCGGATAGACGGGGGTAGCGGTCAGCACCGCATCGCCGGCCTGGCCCACAGAGCGGCAGGCCAGATTTAGCCCCTGCACCACTCCTGGCAGCCAGACCAGCCAGTCCGGCTCGATAGACCAACCGTAATGCCGGCGGGCGTAAGCCTGGATGGCTTCGACAAGGCTGGCCGGCGGATCGGTATAGCCGAACACGCCGTGGTCGATGCGCTTGTGCAGTGCCGCCAGCACCGAAGGCGGACTGGCAAAATCCATGTCCGCCACCCACAGTGGCAAAATGTCGTGTCCGGCGTACCTGTCCCACTTGGTGCTGGACGAGCCAAGGCGATCAATAACGCGGTCGAAATCCATCTTTCCTGATCTTTACCTTTGAATGCTCAAGGCCATGCCAAATCCAATGGGCAACCAGCGCCCCACGCGTTGACGGCTATCCCTCATGGCTGTTGTTGAGCGGACCTGCGGACCCGCGCCGCGGCGTTCATGGCCGAGGTGGAAATGATGCCTGTCGGGGTTGTCTCGGAAGGTGAGGAGACGACGAAACCGAGTAGGCCAGCGTGAGGCTAATCTGGCAAACAAGCCCTGATTCGATCCTACCCCGCATCGTCCTGAGGATTGTGGAACAATCGGCAAGTGAGCGGCCACTAGTTTAAATTGATGGCCAATCCACGGTTGTCCCTCGACCCTACTCCTCCGGTCCACGATCTTGCGGAGGGTGATGCCAAGGCCACGAAATGCTTGTCCTCCGAATAGGGAAACACGTCCTCGAAGTGCCCTTCGGACACCTGTTTCTGTTTCTGTTTCCAGTAATCCGCGTCCAACAGATCACGATGTCGCTCGAGAAAGGCCTTGCGCAACCTGGCGTCGGTCAAAAGAAAAGTGATGAACTCCTCGGGAAAAATATCGCGCGGACTCACCGAGAACCAGGGTTCGCCTCCCAGTTCGTACTCGGGATAGGGCGGAGGCGGCATCTTCCTGAAGTTGCACTCGGTGAGGTAGCAGAGTTCGTCATAATCATAAAACACCACGCGGCCTTGCCCGGTAACCCCGAAGTTCTTCAGGAACATGTCGCCCGGAAAGATGTTGACCGCGGCCAGCTCCTTGATGGCATCGCCATATTCGCCGATGACCCGCGCGAGTTCCTTATCGTCGACCGACTGAACATAAAGATCGAGAGGAATCATGCGCCGCTCAATATAAAGATGAGCGATGATGAGTTGCTCCCCCTCGATGGTAATGCTGGAGCCGGCTTCGGTCTGCAATTCATGAAGAAGCTCGGGTGCAAATCGCTTTAACGGGAAAGCGACCTCGGAGTACTCCCAAGAGTCCGCCATTCTTCCCACCCGATCATGCCGTTTGACGAGCTGATATTTGAGCTTGACCTCCTGCCGGGTCACTTTTTTCGGGGGCGGAAAGCGGTCCTTGATGATCTTGAAGACATAAGGATAGGAAGGCAGGGTGAACACCGTCATGACCATTCCCTTGGCTCCTGGAGCGGCGACGAAGGCGTCGGTGGAATGGCGAAGATGATGCAGGAAATCGCGATAAAACTCCGTCTTGCCCTGCTTCCATAAACCAATTGCCGTGTACAAGTCCGCCTTGGTCTTGCAGGAAATGTGCGGCAGGAGAAACTTCACTACGGCGGATGGAACCTCGGTATCCACCATGAAGTAAGCCCGGGCGAAGCTGAACAAATTGGCGATTTCAGGGCTGCCGATCAGCAGCGCATCGACATACAGCCCCCCCTGCTCGTTGTTGAGGATGGGAACCGCAAAGAGCTCTTCCTTCGACCCGTTGACGATCTTGCCAATGATGTAAGCGGCCTTGTTCCTAAAGAAAGGGGTGCTCAACACGGCGAGATGGAAATTCTGCTGGCGCTCGGCCAGCCGGGGAAACCGCTGCTTGATGGCGCGCATCAGGTTACGGATATCGCGTCGGCGATTCGCGAAGGGCAATCGAAAGCCGAAGCTCCCCAGGATCTTTGCCATGGTTCGATAGAAACCGTCCCGATCGGGATAGTAGATCCGATAAGCCGGCGGATCGGACTCTAGGTGCTCGGTCGACAGCGCGGGACGCACAAAGATATTTCTGTTGTTGAAATACCGCCTGTGAAAAAACCGGCAGAAGACCGTGTTGTAGTAGGTCTCGGCCAATTCCGGCTGCTTGTGCTCATAGAGGAGGTGCACATACTCGACCTTGACCCGCTGCCAGAGTTGCTCGTCCAGGGTGTTGATGCCGAGCTCCTCTCGGAGGTCTGAGAGGGTCTCGCTGACCCTGAGATCGTAGTAGTAGATGCGTTCCCGAGCGGCTTCCTGCACCGCTCTCCAGTCCGCAGCCTCGAAGCGCTGCCGGGCACTGGCGGCAAGTCTACGGGTATAACGATAGTGACGCTCGAAACCGTTCAGAATGACTTGCGCGATCAGCTTGGGCTGCGGATGAGCGGTGATTTTCTTGGGAGTGAAAGCCATGCTAACACCAAACTCGTGCCAGGTTCGGCCGGGATTCTAGGCCATCCACCCGAAGGCGGACGGCCCGGGAGCGAGTCAATCGGCCATGCCATCCGAACCGTCCTGAAACTGCGCCTCCTCCGTGGAACCGTGCAAGGCGGTGACCGAGGATTTCCCGCCCTGGACGACCATGGTGACGTCGTCGAAGTAGCCCGCGCCGACCTCCTGCTGATGAGCGACGAAGGTGTAACCACGGTCCGCGGCAGCAAATTCCGGCTCTTGAACCAATTCCACGTAAGCCTTCATCCCTTCCGTCGCATAGCGCTCGGCCAGATCGAACATGCCGAACCACATGCTGTGGACTCCGGCCAAGGTGATGAATTGGTAGACGTAGCCCATGGCTCCAAGCTCGCGTTGGAACTTGGTGATCGTCGCATCGTCCAGGTTCTTTTTCCAGTTGAAGGACGGGCTGCAATTGTAAGCCAGAAGCTGGTTCGGGTGCGCCTTTTTGACGCCCTCGGCGAACTTGCGGGCGAAGTCGAGATCGGGCTTGCTGGTTTCGCACCAGACCAGGTCGGCATACGGCGCGTAAGCCACGGCCCGGCTGACCGCCTGGTCCAGGCCACTCCGGGTACGAAAGAAACCTTCGGCGGTGCGCTCGCCGGTAATGAACGGCCGATCCCGTTCGTCCACGTCCGAGGTCAGGAGATTGGCCGCCTCGGCATCGGTGCGAGCGACCAGCAACGTCGGAACCCCCATCACATCGGCCGCGAGCCGGGCGGCAATGAGTTTTTGGATGGCCTCCTGGGTGGGCACCAGCACCTTACCGCCCATGTGGCCGCATTTCTTGACCGCGGCGAGCTGATCCTCGAAGTGCACGCCCGCGGCGCCGGCCTCGATCATGCTCTTCATCAGCTCGAAAGCATTCAGCACGCCGCCGAAGCCAGCCTCGGCGTCCGCGACGATGGGCAGGAAATAATCGATGTATCCCTCGTCGCCGGGTCCGATGCCGCGCGACCACTGGATCTCGTCGGCGCGCTTGAAGGCGTTGTTGATGCGGCGGAGGAGCGCGGGCACCGAATTGTAGGCGTAGAGCGATTGATCCGGATACATCGTGTCCGAGGTGTTGTTGTCGGCCGCCACCTGCCAGCCGGAGAGGTAAACCGCCTCGAGGCCCGCCTTCGCCTGTTGGACCGCCTGCCCTCCGGTCAGCGCCCCGAGGCAATTGACGTAGCCCTTCCCGGCGCCTCCGTTCAAGAGCTTCCACAGCTTTTCGGCGCCCCGTTGAGCGAGGGTATGCTCCAGTTGCACGGAGCCCTGCAAGCGAATCACGTCGTCGGCCGAGTAACCGCGCTGCACATCCCTCCATCGCGGGTTTTCCGCCCAATCCTGCTTGAGCCTTGCAGCCCGTTCATCTCGGTTCATGCACATCTTCTCTTCCCTCGTAGTAAAGGACTGAATCAAAAACGATGAAAGACTTGCCCGCAAACGGCTTCTACCCTGGCGAAAGGCCGCTCAAGGCGGCCCTGAGTGATTCCCAGCCAGTTCAATCTCTCTAAGAAAGCTGCTCGTACGCCGGAATGGTCAGGAACTCCATGAAGCTCTCGCTCTCGACGATGGCTTGCAACAGTGCCGCGGCGGACGCTAAGTGTCCTATTTCTTCACTCGCATGCTGTTCCTGCTCGGCTTTGGCCTTTTCTTCGGCCAGCATCTCCCGAAACATCGGGACGCTCACCCTACGCCCGTCGTCCAGCACCCCGCCCGGATGGCGTATCCATTGCCAAAGCTGGCTTCGGGCAATCTCGGCCGTGGCGGCGTCTTCCATCAAGTGATAGATGGGCACCGCGCCGCGCCCCCCGAGCCACGCGCTCAAATAGCGGAGCGCCACGCTGACGTTGTTGCGCACCCCGGCCTCGGTGATATGGCCCTCGGGTACGCGCAAGAGATCGTCGCGGGTGACGTTAAGATCCTCCGGCCGCTTTTCGAGCTGATTCGGACCGGGCATCAAAGAATCGAACACTTCCATGGCCACTCCGACCAGGGCCGGATGAGCCACCCAGGTGCCGTCATGGCCGTCCCGCGCCTCGCGCTCCTTGTCGGCGCGAACCTTGGCCAGGGCCTGGGCATTCGCCTCGGGATCGCCCTTGACGGGGATCTGCGCCGCCATGCCTCCCATGGCATAGGCGCCGCGTCGATGGCAGGTTTGGATCACCAGGCGCGAGTAGCTGCGCAGGAAGTGGGTGGTCATGGTGAGTTTCGCGCGGTCCGGCAGCACGAATTCGGGACGACTGCGGAATTTCTTGATGAAGCTGAAGATGTAATCCCAGCGTCCGCAGTTGAGGCCGACAATGTGCTCGCGCAATTCGTAGAGGATTTCGTGCATCTCGAAGACGGCGAGGATGGTTTCGATGAGCGCCGTGGCTTTGCTGCTGCCTCGCGGAATGCCAAGGGTTTCCTCGGAAAAATCGAACACCTCGTTCCACAAGCGAGCCTCGAGATGGCTTTCCAGCTTGGGCAGATAGAAGTAAGGACCGGTGTCGTGTTCCAGGAGATAACGGGCATTGTGGAAGAAATACAGGCCGAAATCGAAGAGCGCCGCGGGAATGGGACGTCCGCCAACGTGAAAATGCTTCTCCACCAGGTGCCAACCTCGGGGCCGAGCCATCAGCACGGCAGGCTGAGGGATGAGGCTGTAGCGTTTGCCTCCGGGGACAGCATGTTCGATCGTGCGCCGCACCGCATCCCGAAGGTTGGCCTGTCCCGCCAGCGTGCCGGCCCAAGTGGGCGAGTGCGAATCCTCGAAGTCGGCCATGAACACCTTGGCGCCGCTATTGAGGGCATTGATGACCATCTTGCGGTCCGAGGCCGGACCCGTGATTTCGACCCTTCGGTCGAGCAGGTCTTTCGGAACGCCGGCGATGCGCCAGTCGGAGTCCCTGATATCGCGCGTCTTGGAGAGAAACTCCGGCAGCTGTCCTTCGTCGAGCTGGCTTTGTCGTTCAGCCCTCGCTTGCAGCGATTGGAATACCCGATCGGCGAAGTGCTCGTGCAGGTCTATCAGGAAAGCGCACGCCTCGGCGGACAGAATGGATTCATGGCCTTCGTAAGGGCCGAGAATCTCACAATTAAGGGTACCTTGTGATTCGGTGCTAGCAGCCATGATGTTCACCCGTTTTGTGCCAAGAGTTATCCCGCTCCCTCGACGGCTCAGCCCTTGGCGGATCCTTCTAGTTTCGAGACGTACAATCCAATAATCAAGCGCTTATCGCTTGCCGCTGGGTTCCTCGGAACCCTTGCGATGTTCGGAATTCTGGAGATAGCAACTCGGGCGGCTTGATCGAAAAGCATTTCTTGGCGTTTTCCTGTTCCGTTAGAGTCCTCGGGATCAATTTGAATTCTTGTACCAGGAAAATTACGTATTTCAAGTAGTTCTGATACGTAGATAGCGCAAACTGGCATGGGACCGCAAAGCCCAAGCGTCATACCGTCCTGGGTATCGCCATTAACTCAAGGAGCCATGATAAATCGTCAAAAGAAGTCTCGGGCCAAACCTGGGGCGAGGGTGAGGCGCGCGTTAAGTTGAAGAAATAAGGTTCCCGTTTGACTTTAGGAACGATTCCACTCAAGGGCAAGTTCCGCTACCCTAACGGCAACTCGCCGCTAGGACGCAGAACTCGCCCAACCCGTTTCAAGAATTCTCTCAGGCCAAGGTATCGCCCTAATGATTCACAAGCATATCCGATATTACCTCAGCCATTTGCACCACGATGTGCCCGCTGGCATTGTGGTCTTTTTGGTGGCTTTGCCTCTTTGCTTAGGCATTGCCCTGGCGTCGGAAGCCCCTCTGTTTTCAGGACTTATCACCGGCATGATCGGAGGCCTGATCGTCGCTTGGGCCAGCGGATCGCAGCTGAGCGTCAGCGGCCCGGCGGCGGGGCTCACCGTGATCGTGCTCAACGCGCTCGACAAGCTGGGCAGCTATCAAACATTCCTGCTCAGCGTGGTGCTGGCCGGGCTAATTCAGCTGGCTCTTGGATTCCTCGGGGCCGGCGTGATCGGGGCTTATTTCCCCTCCGCGGTCATTAAGGGCATGCTGGCGGCCATCGGCTTGATCCTGATCCTGAAGCAGATTCCCCACGCCGTGGGTTACGATGCCGACTACGAGGGGGATGAAACCTTCACTCAAAGCGATTCCCATACCACCTTTTCTGAAATTGCCTATTCCCTCGAAGCCCTTTCCCCCGGCGCGGTGATCGTCAGCACGGTGGCGATTCTGATCATGCTGCTTTGGGAAACGGCGCCTTTCAAGCGCCAGGCCTTGCTCGCGCTGGTTCCCGGCCCTCTGGTGGCGGTTGTATGGGGTGTCGCCTTCAATCTGCTCAGCCGCCAATATGCCCAGAACCTCGCCATTGCTCCGGAGCATCTGGTGAACCTGCCTGAAATCCAGGGTTTAGAAAGCTTCTTCGCTCAATTCACGCTTCCGGATTTCAGCCACTGGACGAACCTCGAGGTTTATTCCGTCGCCGCCACTTTGGCAGTGGTCGCCAGCCTGGAAACGCTCCTGAGTCTCGAGGCGGTCGACAAGCTCGATCCTCTCAAGCGGGTGGCACCCACCAACCGGGAGCTCAAGGCGCAAGGCTTGGGCAACATGGTCAGCGGTTTGATCGGAGGGCTGCCGATGACCGCCGTCATCGTGCGGAGTTCCGCCAATGTACTGGCCGGGGGACGCACCAAAATAGCCTCCTTCATCCATGGCGTTTTGCTGTTGCTGAGCATCATGTTCGCATCGAAGTACCTGAACCTCATTCCTCTCGCTGCGCTCGCCTCGATCCTGATTCTCACCGGTTATAAATTGACCCAGCCCAAGCTGTTCAAAGAATTGTCTCGCAAGGGAACCAGCCAGATTGTACCGTTTCTGGTCACGATCGGAGCCATCCTGTTCACCGATCTGCTCAAGGGCATGGCAATCGGCACCATCTGCGGCTTCTACTATGTCATTCGAGCCAACTTTCATGCCGCCATCACCCTCACCCGCGACGGCAACCACTATCTGCTGCGTCTGCACAAGGACGTTTCGTTTCTAAACAAGGCGCTGCTTCGCGACTATCTCGACCGAATCGAGGAAAACAGTTACCTCATCATCGATGGCAGCCGGGCGCTATTCGTCGATCAGGACATTCTCGAAACCATCGAGGATTTCGTGGCCGCGGCTCCAGACGATAACATCACGGTCGAACTCAAGAATTTGAATGGCCATTCCAGAGTCGTTAACGCCGCTCCGCTCACCCCAAGTACTGGCCATGAGCGGAAAGGAACGATCAATCCTGTCTAAAGGGCTGCCGCCAACTGGGCATTTCGCTAAACTCGACTCTGAACGGCGGCCGGCCTTACCCAGACATTCGACCGACTTTTACCGGAGATACACTTCACACGACTATGCGAGTTCCTGCCATTATTTTCTTTTGTGCTCTAAGCTTGGCCTTCGATGGTCTGGCGGCGGAAAAACCCCAAAAAGCGGAGAAACCCAAAGTGACCGATACGGCCCCTCAAGTGAAATTGCAGACCACCCTCGGTGATGTAGTGCTCAAATTGGACGCGGAAAAAGCGCCCGGCACGGTCAAGAACTTTCTAGCCTATGTAAAGGAAGGTTTTTACGACGGCACCATCTTTCATCGGGTCATTCCCGGATTCATGGCTCAGGGCGGCGGTTTTACCGAGAATTTCAAGCAGAAGCCCACTCACCCCCCCATCAAGAACGAGGCGGACAACGGCCTCAAGAACAAGCGCGGCACCATCGCCATGGCGCGGACCCCGGACCCGAATTCAGCCACGGCACAATTCTTCATTAATTACAAAGACAACGCTTTCCTGGATTATACGAGTCCGACCCCCCAAGGGTGGGGCTATGCGGTGTTTGGCGAGGTCGTTCAAGGCATGGACATAGTGGACAAGATGGCGACCATTCCTACCGGCCGGGGTGGTTCTATGCCTACCGATGTCCCTCAAACAGCCATCGTCATCCAGAAAGCGACCGTGGTGACTCCTTAATCGGTCGACCGGTGACTCAGGAAACGCTGTTCGTCTCCGATCTCCATTTGACGGCGACCCGGCCAGAGGCCGTCCGACGTTTCCTGCATTTCCTTGATCGGCGGGTTCGGGGTATCGAGCGGCTATATATCCTTGGCGACCTGTTCGACGCCTATATCGGCGACGACGACGATTCCTGGCCGAGCCGGGACATCAAGGCCGCCTTGCGCCGGACCGCCGATTCCGGCACGCAAGTCCATTTCCAGCACGGCAATCGGGATTTTCTGCTGGGCGAGCGATTCTGCGAGGACACCGGCGTTACACTCCTTGGCGATTATGCCGTCGTCGATCTCTACGGCACCCCTACCCTGCTCTCCCACGGCGATCTTTTATGCACCGACGACCTGCAATACCAAGCCGCGCGAGCGCGGGTGAGGGTGGAGGACTGGAAGCGGAACGCCTTATCCAAGCCGCTCTGGATGCGCCGGCTCTACGCCCGTGGTTATCGGCTCAAGAGCGGACTGGACAAGCGAAGCAAGACTTACGACATCATGGACGTGAATCCGGATGCCGTGACGGAGGTCATGCGCCGACATGGCGTTTCCCGCTTGATCCACGGCCACACCCACCGACCGGACGTGCATGACTTCGAAGTCGATGGCCGGAACTGCCAACGGTTTGTGTTGCCGCAGTGGGATGGGAGGGAATGGGCGCTGTGTTGGGGTCGGGAGGGATTTCGGCGAGAGAAAATCGGCTGAGGCGGGCGAGCCAACGATTTTTTTCATCCGGCTAGCTACCGTCTTGAAAGCGGTCCTGCACGCGCGAAGGTAGGATTGAATGGCTGCCCCGATTGAAGCACCCCGAAGGCGCTAGTGCCTTAACCGGGCTGAATTGACGGATACAGCCGTTTGAGTTTGATCCGCGCATCGGCGGTGGTGAACCGCCAATCCACGGTGCGATGCGTGGTATTCCGTTCGGCTTCCCAGGCGGTGATTT
>CADDYU010000073.1 GCA_902810705.1 Methylococcaceae bacterium | reverse complement strand
CTCGACCAGCTCCTGGCGAACCAGCGGGTGACGCGGCCGGAGTTCGACATGGTGATGCGGACGAACGCCGCACTCCGCAAGATCGCCGAGCGGCAGGCGGCCGGGCGGATCACGGACGACGACCTCCGCGAGGCGTTCGGCGTGCAGTACGGCGAGAAGGCCCGCGCGCGTCACATCCAGCTGGCGAACCTGCAGGAAGTCGCGGCCGCCAAGGCGAAGCTGGCGGCGGGGGAGCCGTTCGAGCAGGTCGCGAAGGAGCTGAGCCGCAACCCCGGCACCCGCCCGCTCGGCGGCGAGCTGCCGCCGTTCACGCGGTCGTCCAGCACGCTGCCGCAGGCGTTCCGCGACGCGACGTTCGCGACGAAGGTCGGGGAGGTCAGCGAGCCGGTGATGGCCGAGGGGGCGTACCACCTGATCAAGGTCGAGGGGTTCGTGCCGCCGACGGTGGTGAAGTTCGAGGACGTGAAGGAGAGCGTCCGCGCAAGCCTGCAGGAGCGGCTGATCGAGGAGGCCGTCAAGCTGCTCCGCCAGCACGTCGCCCAGCGGGCCATGAGCGACCTGGTCATCAACGACCCGACCCTGAAGCGCCAGTACGAGCAGCGGCTGGAAAAGCAGCAGTCCAAGATCCGCGACCGCGACTCCGTGCGCCGCGAGCTCGAGCGCCAACGCGAGCGGATGGCTGACGAGCAGATCCGCGGAATCGAACCGGCAAACGTCCCGACGACCGGACCCGCCGTCTCACCGACAACCGCACCGGCGCGCCATTAACTCGCGTCGGTATTCATTTGCAATTCCACATCCTTCCGAACCATCGACGTCCTTGCATTATGCGGTAATTCCGCCCGTCAGAAGCAGGAAAGCCCGCTCCTCCCTTTCACGCCTTGCCCAGGTGGAGCCGAACCCGCGCGTAGGGAATCAGGTCGATTGACCGGATCGCGTCCGCGTGCGGCGCGGACGTGTTGACGTCTACGGCGGCCATGGTCGTGTAGCGGACGGCGGCGCCGCTGCGGGGGATGACGCGCAGGAACAGCTCGGTCGGCACGTTGGGGCGGATGAATTGCTTCAGGCCGATCTCCCACGGCAGGTTGCTTTGAAAGTTGTCGTGAATCAATTGCCCGTGGAGATAGGCCTCGGCCACGTCGCCGTCGTATCGCACCCGCACGAGCAATTCGTCCAGTGCGTCCAGGGCGCCCGCGGGCAGGCGGATGACGGCGGTCAAGGGACTGACCCGCTCGATCTCGGGTTGGATTTCTGCGGCCACCGTCGGCAGTTCGACGCGCTCAAACGGTCCGGCAGGCGACCCGTGCAACGGGGTCGCGCCCGCGTGCGTCCGGCTCGCCAGCGGAGGGCAGGACCACAGGTCAATTTGGCCGCCCGCCACGCCGCTGAGCTCGACCGCATCACCATCGAAGAGCAGGTCGGCATTGGAGACGAAAACATGATCGCGCTCGTTGACCCGGGAGCGCCAAAGCCGCCGAGAGTCGGCGTCGCTGAGGGTGGTAATGCGGATGATTTGACCCGTCGTGCTTCGCACGGTCAGGAACTGTTGCAACGACGGCTCAACGCGAACCACCGTCAGCCCGCCGGCCTGCACTGGCTCTGCATTCTGGATTGAATGGAGACCTTCGGCTTCGAACGCGTACTCGGCCACCATGCCGTCGAGCGTGAAGAAGAAGACGTGCAGGATGCCGTCGTAATAGATGCGCGTCAGCGGCTGGACCGAAGCATGGCGGAGTTTCACGCCGCCGAGGTCCATGCCCAGCGGAAGGATGCCGCTGCATCCGCTCGGCAGCGTCATCGCCCCGGTGGCCGGCACCGCCCAGTCGATGCCGTTACCGCGCAAGCGGACGCGCAGGTCCTGCTGGTCCGGCATCGAAACGTGGTCCTGGTAGTTGTTCAGAAAGAGGAATCCGCGTCCCATTGTGTCGCGACGGACGGCGCAGCGCGGGATGGCTGTGTCGTCATTGATCGTCGGCCGCGACGCGGGCAGGGCGGTCTGCATCGGCGCCAGATCAGGTCCCCACTCATGGAGGAACAGGAACTGCCGCCGCAAGCGGTGATAGGAATCGCTGATTTGCCCGAATTCCCGGATAGGGGCCTGAAAATCGTAACTGATGCGCGGGCAGCGGTGCTCGTTCAGGAAGGAGTGTCTGCCGATGGGGTTAATTCCGCCATGGTAGACGTAGTAACCCATCAAGTTCGCGCCACTGCCGAGATAGACGACGTGCATGGCCTCGACGCTCTCGGGCGGGACCTCCGGGCGGTTGCGATAAAAGACTTGCATCCCTCCGCCCAACTCGCAGCAGGCAAACGGGACGCGCCCCGGATTGAATTTCGACGAGGTTCGATTGTGCGCGTCGGTGAAGCGATAATTCTCCGTCGGCTGCTGGGTGCCGGGGTCATCGATCCACGAGTGAAACGCGTAGCCCCCGAACATGGGCAGAAACTCGTCCTCGATGATCGGCGCGCTGCCCCAGCCCGTGCTGACGAACAGCGGGGCATCGATGCCCGCCTCGCGCGCCAGGCGCTTGAGGGTCATCATGTGTTCCGGCCCGTCGGCGCCCTTGGGCGTGTAGTCCATCGCTTCGCGATGCGTGGTTTCCCACGGCGCGGCGCTGTCCATGAATTCGTTTTCGCACTGCACGCCGATGATCGGCCCGCCATCTCTGAAATACAGGCCCTTTAATTGCTCGCCGATCTGCGCGTAAAGGCGCTGCGTGTAGGCGAGGTAGCGGGGGTCGTTGCTGCGCACCCGGATCGGGTAGTGATACAACCAGTCGGGCAGCCCGCCGTTACGCACTTCCCCGTGGCAGAAAGGCCCAATGCGCGGGACGACCATCAGCCCGCACCGGTGGCACAATTCCACGAATCGCCGCAGGTCGCGGCGGCCGGTGAAATCGAAAACGCCTTCCTCTTCCTCGTGGTGAATCCAAAAGACGTAGGTGGCCAACACATCCACGCCACCGGCTTTGATCTTGTGAAGCTCCCGCTCCCAGCACGCGTCGGGATAGCGGGCGTAATGGAACTCGCCCATGCACGGGATCCAAGGCCGGCCGTTCAACTCCAGATAGTGGCTGTTTACCTCGAGCTTTCGGTCGTGAGCGCCCGCCCCGCCCAGCTTCAGGTGACCCCGCAAGACGGGCGTTTGCGGTGCGTCCCAGTCGACTAGCAGTTCCGCCATGTGATCACTCCCTTGTCGCCGGGCATCATAACTTGGCAAGAAAAATTGTTGCAGCAGCGCTTAGTTTAAACCTAAGAGCGGTTAGATAAAAGACTTTCGTGATTTTTCGCGAAGTATTTGCATTTTCGAAAAAAGGCGACATATTGTGGACGTGAAAGTCAATCAGGAGATGATTGCCCGCGAACTCAAGCTGTCGGTCGGCACCGTCAGCAAGTCGTTGCGGAACTCGCCGGAGATCCATCCCAACACGCGTGCGCAGGTCGTGGCGATGGCGCGACGCCTGAGCTATCGCGGTCCGGCCTCGCGGATCGACAAGCAGACCGATCGCGAGACCGCCGTCCGGTCGTTCTGCCTGTTGCTTCAGAGCGATTCCCGGGTGGGCGACGATCAGCGGCTTCAAAACGCGTCCCACGTGTTGGCGGGCATGACGGAGGCGGCCCACGCGTTGAACGCGTCGGTGACCGTCCATTACGTTCCTCTCGCCGAGCGTGACCACATCAACGACCCGCGGCACCAGCCGGTCGCGCTGCGCCAGAACCTTCTGTCAGGCTTGGTCCTGCAGAACTACTACCCGGCGCACATCATCAAGGCGCTGGCCGCCCAACTTCCCTGCGTGACGATCAGTCGACTGGCGGCCGCTCAACCCGTCGATAGCGTCGATCTGGACCCCTCGGATGCGATGCGGACGACCGTCAGTCACTTGTTTTCGCTCGGCCATCGCCGCATCGGCTTCCTGTCAGGCTTCGCCACACAGGCGTGGCACCAGGAACGCTACGGCTCGTACGTCCAGGCGCTTATTTCGCTGGATCTCGCGTTCGATCCTGCCATCGCGGACCCGCGAGCCGACGTCTTCGAGGACGGTGGTCGGCTGACCGAGCAGGTCGTCCGCCAGACGCGTTCGGGCGTGACCGCGTGGGTGACGGCAAGCGACTCGGTTGGCTACGAATGGTGCCGGCGATTCCGCGACAGCGGCCTGGAGCCGGGGCGCGACGTTTCGATCACCGGTGTGGACGGCGCCCGCCCGCCCGATGGAGTCGCGCGGCTGACGAGCGTGCGCGTCCCGTTCGATGCGATGGGTCGGGCGACGATCCAGTTGCTGACCGAGCGCATTCGGGAGCCCGTCGGACCGCTCCGCCGCCTCTGCCTGGAAGGAACGCTCATTTCCGGTGAGTCAACGGCGCCACCGCGAGCCGGCTAGGTGCCGAGCTCGGTGCTGCCGCTCGGTTGGATTCCATTTCTGACCCTCGCATACGAGGGTCCATTTTTGAGAAGGAATGACATGAAATCGTTCATTGCGTTAAGTGTCATTGGCCTGGGCGCCGCCTGCCCCCGTGATGTCGTAGGGGCGTGGACGTTGGCCTGGGGGGCCGGCTCGCCGCGGCGCGCGGCTAATGGCGCTTGCCGATCACTTTGACCGTTAGGGGCACGCTGCCGAGGCGCGCGGCGCATAGACGTACGCCCGGGGACGCGAGCATCTGCAACATGTCGTATACTGCTGGAGGCTGTCATGACTGCCCGAGTTCCTAAACGTCGCAACGGGTTCACGCTGGTCGAGTTGCTTGTTGTGATTGGGATCATCGCGCTCTTGATTTCAATTCTGCTGCCGGCGCTCAACCGCGCCCGGGCGGCGGCGAACGCCGTGGCCTGCGCGTCGAATTTGAAGCAGATCGGCAACGCGATGCTCATGTATGCCAATGACCAGGCCAACAATCGCGGTTATCTGCCCCGTCCGCTCTCTCCCTGGGGAGCGGGCCCGCCCGACTACGATGCGACTTTGCCCTGGTTCCAACACCCCTGGCAGTGGTACCTCAAGCCCTATCTGAAGCCGACGGCTGTCTTTGACACCTATGAACAACAGGCAGACATCGTGTTCGACGGCGTGTTTCGCTGCCCACAGAAGGACGACTTCGACATTTCCGCCGCCGCCACGGACGTGCAGCGCTATTCCTACGGCATGAACGCGTTCGACCCGCTGTGGCTTTACAACAGCCAATGGGTGAAGTTGGTCGGATTCAAGCCGTGGCCCAAAGGCGGGCCGCCGGCAGCCATGGTCCTGAGGCCGGCCTCCGACGTGACGCTGGTCATCGACATCGCCAGTGGCGTCCCGTGCGTCGCCAACGCCGATTGGCTCTACGACCCGTTTTTTAACCCCCGGCAGAAAGCCCGTCACAGCAACCGCGACAACGTTCTGTTCGGCGACTTCCACGTCGAGACCGTGCCATGGCGTGGCTTGGACTACAATCTCAAACCGTTGCAGTAAAACGCGCGGGAGCCAACGTCATGCGTAACCAGCTCCGTCGGTCCGCCTTGGCCGTTGCCGTTGCCGTTGCCGGCCCGATCGCCGTTGCCACCGCCGAAGTGATCATCGACGCGAACTTCGACCAGCCGGGCGCCAAGCTGACCGATGCGCCGTCGCCGGTCGGTAAGGTCTCGTGCTGGACCGGCCCCGAAGGCAAGGTGCTGGGCCAGGCCACGCTCGCTGCCAACGGTGACGGGCAAGCGATGACGCTCAGCAACAACGCCCACCCCGCATCGATCGCGCCGGTGATCGAGATCGACTGGCGCGAGACGTCGGCCGCCAACACCAGCGAACCGCTGACGATCGCCTACTCGTTCATGGTGCCGGTGGACGGCGAATACCTGTCCACGCACTTCTTCGGGGACGGATGGGACAATGCGGCCGTCGTGCTGATCTTTGAAAACGGCAAAATCCAGCTTCAGTACGGCGAGCGGGCGGCACGTCTCGACGTCGGCAACTATGCCGTCAATAAATGGGTCGACGTCCGCGTAACCCTGGACGGCGAGCGCAAAGCTGCAACCCTCTACCTCGACGGAAAAAAGGCTGCCAACGCAGTGCCTTGGCAGACGAATGCCAAGCCCGTCGCGCACGTTTCGGTCATCGCAAACCAGCGGCCCGTCAGCCGTGACGGCGTCGAGATGCTCAGGATCGACAACGTCCGCGTGGAAACAGGCGCTGTCGCAACCACTCGCCCCTCGGACTCGTAATCGTGCCGCGCGCGCGACGCGCGACCGTAACCCCAGGCGCTGCGGCGTCCCGCGTCGGCGGGCCTGCAGCGATCAACCCGGCCACTCTATGCGCTCCCAATTTCTATTACTGATGCTGGCGCTGTTTCTCTGCGTGACCAACGTCGCGGTTGCGCAGACGGTTCCAAGCCGGGCCGCGGCGCGCGAGTTCCGTTACGGCGTCTGTGTCCGTCAGGAGGCCGGCCCGTTGTTTGATCGCCTGCTCGGTCCGCTGGCGGAACTCGGCGTCGATACCGTCCGTCGTGACTTCGACTGGGGCGACACACAGTCGGCGCCGGACCAGTGGGATTGGGCGCGCAACGACGCCGTCGTCGCGCCACTACGGAAACGCGGCATCGAGGTGCAAGGCGTCGTCGCCTACACCGCCCGCTGGGCCAGCTCCGGCGACCGCGATTCCAAGAACTGGCTCGACTGGTCGCGTGCCGCGCCCGATGTCGACGCCTACTGCAATTACGCAGCCGCGCTGGCGCGGCACTATCGGGGGCAAGTGTCGCTCTGGGAAATCTGGAACGAGCCCGACATCGACTTCTGGCGCGGGACGCCGGCCCAGTTCACGGCGCTGTTTAATGCCGCATCCGCCGCCGTCCACGAGGCGAACCCCGACGCACGGGTGCTCAACGGCGGCTTTGCGTTCAACGTCCGCCAGCCCAACCCGACCCTGCTCCAGGATTTCGTTCGACACGCCGATCTCACGCACTGGGACGTCTGGGCGTACCACGACTATCACACGTTTCCACAGATGCTCAGCCGGGCGGCCGAGAACCGCGCCATCCATGAGGCCGTGGGAAGCCGAGCCCCGATCTGGATCAACGAAGGCGGCTTCCACGACCTGCTGCCGGGTGGTGAAGCCGAACAGGCGAAGACGCTGGTCAAGAAGATCTCCGCCGCTCCGTTCCTCGGTGCCACGGCATACTTCTGGTACAACCTGATCGACGGCGGCGACGACCCGGCCGATACCGAACAGCATTTCGGGCTGATGCGTCATGACCTGACCCCGAAGCCCGCGTTCTTCGCCTATCAGACCCTGATTCGACAGCTCTCCACGCGACGATTCGCGCAACGTCTCACGCCGCCGAGCGACTTCCCCCAATTGTGGGGACTGATCTATCGGGCGACCGTCCCGACCGACGACGACGTGATGGTCCTTTGGCAGCAAGGGAAGCAGGGGAACGTCCCCGTCTATCTCGGCAGCGACGGGGACGGCGCGGTCACGGCGGCGTATGACATCGACGGGAAAGCCGCCCCCGCGGCCGCGCTGGGCAACGGGCGCATCATCACGCTGCGCGACGCGCCGCAATTCGTCCACATTCGTGGGGGCCGGCCGCCTCGGATCCGCAGCGTCCTGCGACTCCCGGACAAGCTTCCGCTGGTGGGTGACGACGGGGCCCCGTTCGCGCTGACGTTATCGAACCCGCTGGAGTCGGACATCCAATACAAGGTGCGCTTCAAAGGCACGCGGCCCGGCATCACGGTCGAACCCGCGTCGACCGTTGTTGATGTTCCGGCGGGGAAGAGCGTTACGGTCCAGGCAAAATGCCGGTCGGCGGAGGCCGACCGGTCGGACGCGGACGCGGTGTCGATTGAGCTGCAGGCGTCGGGCGATTCGGCAATATCCGCCATGCTTCCCTGTGAATCGGCCGTAAGCATTCCGAGAACCGAGCGCGGCACGGACGGCGGATTGAAAATGGAACTGCGGGATCGCGGCGCCGTCGTCAACCTGTTCGAGGCCGAGCCTTCTCCCCTGATGCACTGGCAGGGTCCGGATGACCTCAGCGGAACCGCCACGTGGGCCGCGACCCCCGACGCCCTGTTGCTGAAGGTGCGGGTTACGGACGACCGCCACGTGCAGAGGATGACGGACGCCAACCTTTGGAAAAGCGACAGCCTGCAATTCGCGGTGCGGGTTAGCGATCACGATCCGGCGTACTTGGAATTTAGCCTGGCCTTGGACGAGGCCGGAACGGTGCGGACCTGGGTCGACAGCGTCCCGCCCACGGGGCGGTTGGCCGTCGGGGCGTTAGATGACGCCGTTGGACGGCAGGTCACTCGCCAGGGAGCCGAGACGACGTACGAACTGAGCCTGCCTTGGTCGTCCTTGGGCCTGGATGCCGCGCCGCCAACGGGATTTCGTGCAAGCTTCCTCGTAAACGACGACGACGGGCGCGGTCGGAAACAGTGGCTGCAGTTATCCGACGGCATCGGCCGTGAGAAAGATGCCTCGCGTTTCCGGCTATTCCTTTGCAAGTGAACGACCGCAGGGGCCCGGCCCCGGAAGGCCTCGGTTCGGTGACGTCTGTCGCCACCGTTCATCGGCACGCCGCGATTGTCCTCGATGTTTTCGATCCCGCCAGAACGACTTGGAAGCTCCAACGGAGGCACTATGCGAAATCACGGCAGGGCAGCGCATGTCACTCGGCTTACGGTGGACCGCCGTGGTTACGATCCCGCACGGTCGTACTTGAGACCCGCGCCGATCCAAACCTTGGAATCCCGGACGCTGCTATCCTTCGCCGCCGACGTCAACTTCCAACAATCGGGGGCGCCGGTCTTTGGCTGGGGCTACCTTGCCGACGGGGGCGCGGTGTACGGCAACCGCGGGAACGGGTTCAGCTACGGCTGGAACGTTGACAATACGGCCAACGCCCGCACGCGAAACGCCACGGCGGACAAGCGCTACGACACGTTAAACCACATGCAGAAGCCCGCGCGCGCCAACGCCGCCTGGGAGATTGCGGTCCCCAACGGGAAGTATTGCGTAAAGCTCGTCTCCGGCGACCCGACCGCGTACGACAGCGTCTACAAGATCAACGTCGAAGGTTCGCTCGTCGTTTCCGGGACGCCCACGTCCACTAACCGCTGGATCGAAGGCAACGCCACCGTCACGGTCACCGACGGCCGACTAACCGTCAGTAACGCGAGCGGGAGCAGCAACAACAAGGTCTGCTACATCAACATCCAGCAGCTCGCCCAGGACGTGGTGGTCGACGACAACACCGGCGCCGCGGTCCAGACCGGCAGTTGGGAAAACCGCACGGGCGCCGCCAACATCACGCTGGACACCTACGGGACCAGCTATCTCAACGACGGCAATTGGGGCAAAGGCACGAAGCGCGTCACCTACACGCCCACGATCCCCGAAGCCGGGAATTACCAGATCTACGTCCGCACGCCCAACTGGGGCAGCGGCACGTCCAATGCCGTCCCGCACGACGTGCGGTACAACGGCGGGACGAGCACCATCTACGTCAACCAGCAGACGAGCCAGAGCCAATGGGTGTCGTTGGGGACGTTCAACTTCGCAGCCGGGACGGGCGGATCGGTCGTCGTCCGCAACGACGGGACGACCGGCTACGTGCTGGCGGACGTGGTACGGTTCGTCAAGGAGGACGTGTCCGTCGACTTCTCCTACGCCGGGGAAATGCCAACGCACCGCGGCACCGGCATCCTGCACTCGTTCTCAGCCGTCGCGCCCGACCCGGTGTACGTCAACCCGCTAAGCCCCAACCTGTTTCGCGTGATGGAAAAGAGCTGGAACGGCGACCCGAACACCGGCGCGTTCGCCAGCTACGCGCGGATGCGGCAGTACACCAGCCACATTCAACTCGTCGTCTCCGACAGTTGGGGTTATGACCGCACGGACTTCCCCGGCGACGGTGGCAACTGGGCGCCGTGGGAAACCACGGTGGCCAACTTGGCACAGCGCGCCGTCAATGCCGGCAACACCTACGAATGGGACCTCTGGAACGAGCCCGATATCCAGTCGTTCTGGCCACGTTCTCGCGACCAGTTCTTTGAAACCTGGCGTCGGGCATTCGTCCAGGTCCGCGCCAAGGTACCCAACGCGACGATCGTCGGCCCCAGCATGGCCGTGTACAGCGACGAGTTCTTCCAGTCGTTCCTGACGTACTGCAAGAACAACAATTGCCTGCCGGACGTCCTTTCCTGGCATCAGATCCCCGAGTCCACAACGCTTTATTACGACCCCGGTCGCGGGACCACCGTGACCGATCGCGTCGCCCGGCTCAAGACTTGGATGGCGGCAAACGGGATCAACATCACCCGTTTCTCGATTAACGAGTACATGTATGAAACCGAGCAGACCAAGCCGGGCACGGTCGTGTGGATGCTGCAGGATCTGGAGCGTGCCAAGGTCGAAAGCGCCGCGCACACCTGCTGGAACGATCCACTGGGCGGGTTCAACGGCTTCAACCAGTCGCTCGACGGCCTGCTGACGCCCGACGGACAGCCCCGATCGACATGGTGGACCTATAAGGCCTACGGCGAACTGTCGGGGAAGATGACCAAGATCGACCCGGACCGCGGCACCGTGCGCGGGGTGGCCAGTTACAATGCGACCACGAAGGAAGCGCGGCTGGTCCTCGGCCGCGAAATGGGGTACTTCGGCGGGACGGTGAACGTTCCGCTCACCCTCGCGCACCTCACCCACACCGGACTGTTTGCCGAGGGCGAGCGCGTGCGAATCGTCGCCAACCGAATCGCCGACTCCGGCGCCAACGCCCTGGCCGCGCCACCGGCGGCCGTGGACACGACCGCGGTCGTCGTCAACGGCGCCCTGCGATTCACACTGCCGAACTTCGGGCCGAGCGATGCCTACTCCGTCCTCATTGCCAAAGCGCCGACCACCAACCTCGTCGCCAACAGCGGCTTCGAGACCGGCGGCGCCGGCCAGGCCGTGACCGGGTGGACCACCTGGGCCGGCTCCGCCGGACAGGATGCCGACGCCGACTTCATCGAGAGCACCTCGACGCCCGCCCACTCCGGCGCCTTCAACGCCGCCCATTGGAAGGCCACGCCCCACGAGGTCTGGACCGGGCAGACGATCAGCGGGCTGCTCGACGGCACGTACACGCTTCGGGCCTGGATCCGTACCAGCGGCGGGCCGAACTACACGACCTACATGGACGTCGCCAATTACGATAACGGCGCCGGAACCGCGTTGACGACCGGTGACCTCTACAGCACGACGGGCTGGACGCTCACCGAAATCAGCGGCATCAACGTGCGCGGCGGCTCGGCCAGGATCGGCTTCTATTCCAACGACACCGCCGGCGGGAATTGGCTCGCCTTCGACGACGTCGAATTCTTCCGCACCGCGTGACGTCCCCGTGCCGGCGCCGGCTCCAATCGGCCATCCGCCGCGCGCGACCTGCAAACTGCCGCCTTCGCCCGGTAACCCGCGACGCTCGACCGGCAATCCGCCGCGTTCGACATGTAAATTGCCGCGTTCGCCCCGGCTCCTCCCCCCGCCAAACCCGCGCCATCGCCGTTTTTCTCGCGCCCGGCCGCCAAACCCGCGCCGGCGGGGGTTTTATGGGAGCGCTCCCGCCTCGCCGGGCGGGGGATGACATGGGACAACGCCAGGCCCGCGCGCTACGCCCGGCCCACCTCGTACACCTTCAGCACCTCGTCCCCGTAGTGGTTGATCACCTTCACGGCGATCCGCCCGCTCGCCGGCGTCTCGAAGGGCCGGCTGCGGGTCGCGTACAGCGCCGACCACGCCGCCTCGTCGATCTCCGCCCGCAGCGCTCGCTTCAGCTTCTCGTACGGCTCATCCGCCCCGGTGAAATACGCATGGCGGACGAAGAAGCTCTCGCCGTCGTAGTCGGTGTCGATGAACCAACAGGCGATGTCGTCCGTCGTGTTGCTCCGCACCTCTCCCGTCGTCGGGTCGTACACGTCGACGCCGCGGATCTCGACGACGACCTTCCCGTCCTTCGTCTTCTCAACCGTCAGGTCCGGCTCGCCGAAGACCATGAACAGGTTGCCCGCCCCGGTCTTCTTCAGCAGGTCATCCCCCATCGACAGGTCCGGGTTCATCCGCACGGGAAGGACTTTCAGCTTGCCGTAGCGCTTGGCCTCCTCGGTCACGTGCGGGTCGAACGCGAAGCCGCAGACCAGCAGCACGTCGAACCCGACCCCTTTCACCGCCTCCTTCGCCGCCTCCTTCACCAGCTCCGGCCCGACCGTGCCGTACTCCGGCCCGATGCAGATGGCGACGCGCTTTTCCGCCCCGTCGGCCTCGGCGTAGCGCCCCTCGCCGTTGATCCACTGCCCGGCGAAGACCTCCACCGACTCCAGCTTCAGGCGCTCTTGCTTCTTCCCCGTCTGAATGGGGCTCTTGCGGAGGTAGTCGAGGATGGTGTTGCTGAAGCTCCCCCCGGCCAGCATCTTCATGGTAAAGCCTTCGGCCGTCGGCTTCTCCGCCGCCTGCCGCTTGTCGTCCACGCTGATCGTCCGGTGCGGCGAGAGCGATTCGACCGTGAACGGCCCGGTCACGCGCAGCCGCTTCTTGTCCTCGTACGGCTTGTCGTACAGCGTCTCGGTCTCCGCGTGCCGCAAGATCGCCTTGTCGATCTCCGCGCGGCTCATCCCCTCGGTGATGTCCGGGTTGTTGGCGATGCTCTTGAGCGTGACGTGCGGCACCCGCTGGTAGACGAACCCCTTGCGGATGTCGCCTTCGGTTTTATACGGCGGCGGGGTTTTGCCCGACAGCTCCGCCTCCTTCTTCACGCCCTCGGGCGAATCGGCCAGCAGGTAGAACGGGAACCGCGCCGTCATCAGCCGCGTCCGCGCCAGCGCCAGGGCGACGCGGGACGTGTCGGTCGTGATCCACCGCCGGCCCCACTGCTCGGCCACGTACGCCGTCGTCCCGCTGCCACAGGTGGGATCGAGCACGAGATCGCCGGGATCGGTGGCCATAAGAAGGCAGCGGGCAATGATCTTGGTTGGTGTCTGAACGACGTATACCTTGTCCTCCGTGAATGAACCTGTCAGCCCATCGGGCCAAAAGTTGTTCCGCTTCACGACCGGAAAATCTTCTAAAAATCGAACATATTGGAGTGAATCCCCGGATGTAGGGCGTAGTCGACGGGCAACGGAAAGCCGAGCCATCCCTTCGGGGTTGGTTTTCCAATAGCCTCGATTAGGGGTGTACTTTACGTCATCGAATGTAACGACAAACTGGCCGTCATTTCGTGGACTCTGCGAAGTTAGATTGTCCGGTCGGAATAACTTTGCACCTGCTGGTAGCGGTTGCGTCCCCGACAGTTCTTCGGAACTCGCGCGCCGGTCAGTTCCATCTGCAAGCCGCAACAAGGAGTAAAGATCGGCCGACTGCATGTCGGCTTTCTCCTCATAAAGATCGCGTATCTTTGCGCGGTCTGCATATCGCGAGTACCACAAAATGTAAGAGGTAACGGCTGGCAGAACGAGCGTCCCGGACTGACTGCCAGCGCCCATCGTAGTGCGAACGGCAATCTGACTGATGAAATTCTCGCTCCCGAATACTTCATCAAGCACAGACCGTACAACGTGGACGTTTTCATCACCGATTTGGACAAAGATCGTCCCACTTTCAGTGAGCAACTCGCGGGCAACAGCTAAGCGATCGCGTAAGTATGCGAGATAGGAATGGATGCCCAGCTTCCAAGTGTCGCGAAATGCTTTCACCTGCTCGGGCTGTCGCGTTGCATCTTCACCGCGCCCATCCTTCACATCCCGCTTGCGAGTGCTGACCTGCCAATTGGAGCCGAACTTGATGCCGTAGGGCGGGTCGAAGTAGAGGGTCTGGACCTTGCCCTTGAGGCCTTCCTTTTCGGCCAGCGAGGTCATGACCAGCAGGGAGTCGCCGAGGATCATGCGGTTGGACCAGTGGCCGTCGTGGTGGTAGAAGTCGACCCGCTTGTCGAACTCGGCCGGCAGCCCGTTGAAGTCCGCGAACAGCCCTCCGAACTGCCGGTCGTCGTTGTCGGGCGTCTTGTCCGCCGTCCGCCGGAAGTCCTCGATGATGGCCTGCGGGTGGATCTTCTCCTGGATGTAGACCGGCACCGCCGGCACCTCCAGCGGCCGCTGGTCCTGCTCGTCCTTGCCCTTCCAGACGAGCTGCGGATCGAGCGACGGGTCGCGCGGGTAGAGCACGGCCCTGGGCGCCTGCTCCTCCTCGCGCACGAAGTCGCGCAGCTCCTCGGTGGGGATGTTCTTGCGGGTGTCGCGGTGGCGGACGGCTTCGATGGGGGTCGTGGTCGCGGGCCTGGTTTTCCTGGAATTTGCCATTGGGGTGACTCAATCATCGTGACGGGGCGGAAGCGGGCGGATCTGCCCGGCGAGGAAGTCGCGCAGGACGGGGATGTCCTTCTGAATGGTCTGCCAGAGGACGTCGGTGTCGACCTCGTCGTAGCGGTGGATCAGGACGTCGCGCATGGCGGCCAGGTCGGCCCAGGGAATGTCCGCGTGGGCGGCGCGGAAGGCGGCCGAGAGCCGCTTGACGGCCTCGCCGGCGATCATGATCTGGTGCTGCACGCCGTAGAGCTTGTCCTCGTCAGCGAGGAATTGCTCGACGGTGACGCCGGCGGTCGTCCGCAACAGGTAGTCGCAGGCGTTGAGCAGGTCCTGGAGATGTGCCTGATCACTGGGCATAGACGAGCCGGCTGGCGTCGAAGATTTCGCGCCGGCGAAACGGGTTTCGGCTGCGTTCGACCGCGTTGCGGGAGACCAGGTCGACCGGGCGTCCCAGCAGCGTCTCGAATTCGCGATGGAGGGCGACCATGTCCAGCCCCACCGCCGCGCCGGGCGCGAACGTGTAGAGCAGATCGACATCGGACCGCTCGTCGAAATCGTCGCGCAGCGCCGAGCCGAAGACCTCAAGCCGGATAATCCCCCATTTGCGGCAGAGGCGAGCGATCGCCTCCAGGGGAAGATCGACGCGAAGGTTTTCGGGACGGGTGAGTGTCATCTGAAGGATTCTACCCTTTCCCCGATCGAACCGAGAAACGCGCGGAGGGTGCGCCCCGCGTCCCACGGGTCGCCCACCTCCACAAACGCCCACCGCCCCCACGTCCCCGCGTTGTTCACCGCCGGCACCCAGAGCGTTTTGGCCGTCGCGACCTTCGCCTCCTTCTCCTTGTCGCGCTCGCCGCTGACCTCGACGATGAGGTTGAGCAGGTCTCCGGGGGCGCGGCCGTGGCCGTCGTCGACGCGGCAGAGGAAGTCGGGAACGTAGTTGCGCTGCTGGCCGTTGATGGTGTAGGGGATGAAAAAGCCGACGTTGTGGTTCTTCACGTAGTGGACCACCTCGTCCATTTCCTCCAGCGTTGCCGCCATCTTCTGCTCCCACGTCTCGGTGTCGCCGACGACGTGGGAGACGTGGCACTTGTCGGCCCGCGTCTTGTACGTTGGCTTGACCGTGTCGAACGAGACGTAGCGCGTCGAGCCGATCGTTTCGTAGGGCTTGGGAATCGGGAGCAGGCGCTTCGGGCCGGAGTCGGCCGCGACGATGGACAGGTACACCTTGTCGGCGGCGGTCTGGCAGTTCTCGGCGAAGAGCAGGAGCTGCTTGAAGGTGCCGTCCTTGCACGTGACGCACTGGCCCAGCCAGTCCCGGGAGATGCTCAGCAGGTCGGGGAAGAGCCAGGGCTTCTTCGCGTACTCGTCGGCCTCGAAGTAGTGCTCCAGCACGCGGCGGGCGACGTGGAAGGCGACCTTCTGCTCGCGCTCCTTCTTCAACTCGTCGAGCGTGTGGATGCTGGTCTCGCCGACGATGGGGCGGTTCTCGACGCTCGTCGGCAGGTCGCGGGTGGTCAGCGCCAGGTGGGACTTTTCGGAGAACGTGGCGGTCAGCCGCTCGGCGGGGAGCTCGTAGCGGTAGCCGTCGATGCGCGGGAAGGTGATCTCGCAGGCGATGCGCTCCTCCAGCGCCCGCGCGTGCGTCGGCGGCGGGCCGGGCGGCTTGGGGTTGACGGCGCCGCTGGCGGGGATGAACGAGAACGGCACGCCGTAGACCTCGGCGTACTCGGTGTCGAACGCCTCGAACTCGGCGGGGCCCTGGGGCGTGTCGATCCGCCGGACGGTCGGCGCGTAGCTCATGCGGCGCAGCCCGCGGCCGACCACCTGCTCGCACAGGAGCTGCGTGCCGAAGGCGCGGACGCCGAGGATGTGCGTGACGGTGTTGGCGTCCCACCCTTCGGTGAGCATGGAGACGGAGACGACGCACTTGATCTGCTCGCCGAGCTTGCCGGCCTTGCCGACGGTGTTCATCACCTCGCGGAGCAGGTCCTCGTCAGTCAGCTCCTCGACGTCTCGGCCGGGGAAGCGCTGGCGCAGGTCGTGCTTGAACTCGTCGATCTCGCGGGCGGCGATCTTGCGGAACTCGTCGCTCATCGCCTCGCCGCTGTCGAGCTGCGTGGAGTCGACGAGGATGGTGTTGGGGCGGTCGAGGAAGCGGCCGGCGGCGACGTTGCTGAAGATGTCGAGCTTGCCCGGGACGGCGACGACCGAGCCATCGGCCAGCGTCTTCTCCCACCCGCCGACGTAGTCGAAGACCATCTTCGACACGTTGGTGTTGTTGCAGACGACGATGAACACCGGCGGCGTCTGGCCGTTGCCGCTGGCCTGTTCGCTCTGGTGCCAGAGGCGGTAGGATTTTTCGTAGTTGGCGTAGAGGCTGGCCAGCGCGCCTTCGAGCTCGACGGGCAGCTTCGGCTCGCCGCCGTACTCGACGGTGCCGCGGCCCTTCTTCGGCAGGTCCTCGCGGATGCGGACCCACAAATCGCGGTAGGTCGGGTCGGGGCGGGGCCGTCCATGGCGTTGTCGGAGACGGGGACGCGGGGGACCTTGACGATGCCGCTCTCGATGGCGTCGATGAGGGAAAAGTCGGAGACCACCCAGGGGAAGAGCGTGCCCTCGGAATAGCCCGAGCCGCGGAGGAAGAACGGCGTGGCCGAGAGGTCGTAGACCGTCTTGATGCCGATCTTCCGCTTGACGGCTTCCAGCCCGCTGATCCAGATGCGGGCCTCCTGGTCGCGCTGCTCGGCTTCCTTCCGCTCGTCGCCGGTGAGCTTCGGCTCGGATGGGGCCAGCTCGTCGGCGCGGCGGCGGTAGCAGTGGTGGGCCTCGTCGTTCAGGACGACGATGTTCTTCTTCGTGCCCAGCTCGCGACAGACGCGGCGGACCATCTCGCCTTCGGATTCGGTGAACGGCGAGTCGGCGCCGGGCTCGGTCAGGATGGCCTTGGTCAGCTTGCCGGCGGCGATCTTCTCGCGGCGCAGGAAGGCGTGGTAATTGGTGATGAGGATCTTGGCCTTGCCGATCCCGTCGCGCAGGTCGGACGGGACGATCTCCAGCCCCTTGTAGTAGTTCTGCGGGTCGCTGGGCAGCAGCACGCGCAGGCGGTCCTTGATCGTGATGCCGGGGGTGACGACGAGGAACGTATCGGTGAAGCGGGCGTCCTGCGGGTTGGCCAGCTTGTTGAGCGTGTGCCAGGCGATGATCATCGACATCACCGCCGTCTTGCCGCTGCCCGTAGCCATCTTGCAGGCCATCCGGAAGAGTTCCGGGTTCGCGTCTTCGTTGAACTGCCGCAGCTCGTTCTCAATCCAGTTGTCGCCGTACTTCTTTGCGACCTCGGTGATGTAGATCAGCGTCTCCATCGCCTCGATCTGGCAGAAGAAGAGCCGGCGGTGGCGGTCGGCGCTGGTCCAGTGCTCCAGCAGGCGGGCGGTGGTGCGGGTGACGTCGGGATAGCCCCCCTCGCGCCAGAGCTTCACGCGCTGGCGGATGCGGTTGACGTTCTTGTTCTCCTCGATGCGGTCGGCGGTCCAGTCTTCGAAGGTCTGCTGGGTGTCCTTCGATTTCTTCCTGGGCCTGGCGATGGGGATGAAGTAGGAACTCGGGCGGCGGTCGCAGACGATGTCGTCGGTGATGCCGTCGTCGTCAAACCGGTAGTGCCGCCGCGGCTCGGCGAAGGGGGAGTTGATGACCGGGTTCTCAATGACAACCTGATTGGCCACCGCGAGCGACCCTCCTGTCGAAAAAATGATGCGGGAAACGACGGGCGGAATGGTAGCGCATCGGCAGGCGGATGGCGAGAAACGTTACATCTCCGGCCCAAGAGCGATGCGAAAGCGCTCTGCATCAGTGTCCATCCGCGCCCACGTGTCGGCCTGGTCCACCGGCGTGACCCAACATTCGTTCGAGCACGCGACCCAGCCGCTCCCCATCGCCCGTGGCGACAAGCTCTTCACCTACGTCTACCTCGATCCCGTCCATCCGCCTGCGGAGATCATGCTGCAATGGTTCGACAGCGCCCGTTCCTGGGAACACCGGGCCTACTGGGGCGCCAACCACATCGCCACCGGCGCGCAGCAGGGGCGGCGGCAGCGCGGCGGAGAACTGCCAGATGCTCTGCGTCACCCACAACCGGGCCAAGGGGAATCGATAATGATGTAGGCACCTGGTGTAGGCACCGTCCACCGTCGACTTGCGGTGGGCCATGTTCAGCCCAAACTTCCGGTGGAACATCGCAAAAGGGCGACATCGAACACCGTTCCGGTCGCCCGCACCGCCGCGGTTGGCGTTCACGCCGCCTCACTTCTCGAACACACCTCGTGCTCTCTCGCATCCACCTTCCGGTTTGCCGCATTCACCTTCCGGCCTGCCGCACACACCTTTTGCCTTCCCGTTGTCACCGCAGCGTTGATTGTTTTCACCTTCTCTCGTCTCGTGTACACCTTCCGGCTTCCCGCACACACCTTCGCACGTCTCGAGCACACCTTCCGGCTTCCCGCACACACCTTCGCACGTCTCGAGCACACCTTCCGGCTTCCCGCACACACCTTCTGTTCGGTTGTGGACACTGCCGAGATACCCGTCCGCCGTTTCATCCGAACGGCGCGGGTTTTATCGGGCGCGGCGTTGTGAGCGGTACAGTTTCGGAGGTTTTCCCTCACGTCGGTTAAGTCGCGGCATTTCCTCGCCGACGATTGGGGTAATGCCTCGCGCGATCCGCACGGGCCGTGTTGGCTCGGCGGCGCGGGGTCAGTCACCCGCAATCCGGGGGATGCCCGGCTCGCGGATCAACGCGATTGTATCAATCGCAAGGAGATCGCAATGGCGTCTTCCGGGAACCGCGGGTTTCTCCCGCAGACCGACGCGGCCTTGTTGGCGTGGAGCTTGAACTTCTCCACGAAGGTTACCGCGACGCCGACGGCGTACGGGTTGACGGCGGCGCAGGCCACGGCGTATCAGGCGTTGCACGACGCGTTCGCGTCGGCGCTGGCGGCGTGTGATCCGGCGATCCGCAACAAGCCGGCGGTGGCGACGAAGAACGATGCCCGGCTGGCGCTGAAGGACGATGCCCGGCTGCTGGCCAGGCTGGTGCAAGGCACGGCGTCGGTGACCGATGCGCAGAAGCTGGAGCTGGGGTTGAACGTGCGGGCGGCGCCGTCGCCGATCCCGGCCCCGTCGCAGGCGCCGGGGATCGACATCCTGGGCATCGCCGGGCGGACGGTGAGCATCCGGCTGCACGGGGACGCGGTGCTCAAGCGGGCCAAGCCGCCGGGGTGCAAGGGCGCCAGCGTGTTCAGCTTCGCCGGCGGCGCGTCGGCGCCGACCGACCCGTCGGTCTACAAGTTCGAGGGCAACACGACGCGCACGGTGTTCGACGTCGTCGTGCCCGACTCGGTGGAGCCGGGGACGACGGTGTACATCACGGCGATGTGGTGGAACGAACGGGCCGAATCGGGACCGGCGGCGACGCCGGTGGCCGTGACGGTCGGCTACGGCATGTCGCAGGCGGCCGGGCTGAAGCTCGCGGCCTGAGCGACGACCGGGCGAACGGACCCGGGACTCGGCGGGCGTGAGTGGTTGCCCGCCGAGTCCCGGGTTGCGGGCCGGCGGGCGGACGTCGGCAGGCGAACGCCGGCGGGTAGGTGGTCCGACGCAATCACGGCAGAGACAGCCGGCGACCGAACGATTGCATACCGATAACAGGAGCAGCGATGTTGATCTTTCCGCCAGTGATGTTTCGCAAGCCCCGCGCCCGGCCGCGACGCAAGCAGCGCAAGGCGCCGGCGGCGCTGGTGCTGGTGGCGGCGGCGTATGAGCCGTCGACGTGGGTGAGGCTGACGTTCGACCGGGCGGTCGACCTCGCCGCGCTCGACCCCGGCCAGATCACGGTGAGCGAGGGGTGGGTCAGCCACACGCTGTGGGCGGGCGCCGGCGCGACGCTCGTCGGCCCGGCGGAGGTGCAGGTCGCGCTGGTCGCGGCCGGCCCGTCCACCACCACCGACCCGTTCCTCACCGCGACGGCGGCGACGGGGATCGTGGCCGTCAACGACGGCGGCGCGTGGGCGGGGGTGAGCGACGTCGTCTTGCCGTTCTCGTCATGAGCGACCTGATTCACATCCCCTGCGGTCCGGCGGCACTGCCCGTGCCGCGCGTGCCCGTGTCCGTCCGCGGCGCGACGTTGGCAGACCTGCCGTTCATCGACGGCTTGCAGAAGCGGCACACGAAGCAGGTCGGGTGGATGCCGACGAAGCAGTTGGAGGGGAAGGTCCGGGCCGGGCGCGTCATCGTGGCATGGGCGGACAGCGCATGTTCTGCGTTCGAAGGCAAAGACATGGGCGGGACGCCCATGCCACGGGCCGAGCCGGTGGGCTACCTCATCGGGGCGGACCAATACTTCAAGCGCGACGACGTGGGGATCATCTACCAGCTGAACGTGCTGCCGGGGATGCGGCGCGGGTTCATCGGGGCGACGCTGCTGAAGGCGCAGTTCGAGCGCTCCGCTTACGGCTGCAAGTTGTATTGCTGCTGGTGCGCGCAGGACATCGAGGCCAATCGGTTCTGGGAAGCGATGGGCTTCGCGCCGCTGGCGTTCCGGGCGGGGAGCGAGAAGCGCTCGCGCGTGCACATCTTCTGGCAGCGGCGGATTCGTGCGGGCGACACGACCACGCCGTGGTGGTTCCCGAGCCAGACGGCGGGCGGATCGATTCGGGAAGATCGGATCGTGCTGCCGATCCCGCCGGGGACGCATTGGAGCGACGCGAAGCCGATCCTGCTGCCGGGACTGCCGGCGAACGGGCCGCGACGGGCGGCGCTGGCGGATGAGCGTTCTCCGCACGCTTCGCGGGCTTCGCCGCCTTCGCCGCCGCCGGCTTGCGCGA
>CADDYU010000072.1 GCA_902810705.1 Methylococcaceae bacterium | reverse complement strand
GCCCGGTTTTGGCGCTAGGCTCGCGATTATGGACGATTGGCCAAAACCTTGGCAGGCTTGCACTTCGCCGTCTTTGCCATCCTTATGCTCGTCAAGGTCGCCCCACTGCTTCAAAGTGCATAACACGTTTTAAGGGGGGCAGCACCTCTCTGCCGCCCTTGGGGGAGCGAAATACAGCGAATTCGAACGCCCGGCTTAGGCGGAACGCCGGAGATCCTTGGGAAGCGAGAACACCACCTTCTCCTCGATACCCTGACGCTCCATGACGCTGACGCCGCCCCACTCCTTGAGCTTGGCGATGACCTGGGTGACCAAGACCTCCGGCGCCGAAGCACCGGCGGTAACGCCCACCTTGGCCACCCCTTGTACCCAATCTCGCTGGACCTGCTCGGCATCGTCGATGAGATAGGCGCGCCGCCCAAGCTTCTCGGCAATTTCCCGGAGGCGGTTCGAATTGGAACTGTTCGGCGAGCCGACCACCAAGATGACGTCGCAATGGGCGGCCAACTGCTTGACCGCGTCCTGACGATTTTGGGTGGCGTAACAAATATCGTCCTTTCGGGGGCCATAAATATTGGGAAACTTGGCCTTCAACGCGTCGACCACGGCTTGAGTGTCGTCGATCGACAGGGTCGTTTGGGTCACATAAGCCAGATTATCGGGGTCGTTCACCTCGAGATTTTCCACATCCTCGGGCGATTCGACCAGGTAGATTCCACCTTGAGGATTGGTGTACTGGCCCATGGTGCCTTCCACTTCGGGATGGCCCGTGTGGCCTATGAAAATGATTTCGCGGCCCTGGTTGGCGTGCTGATGGACCTCGATATGGACCTTGGTGACTAGGGGACAGGTCGCATCGAACACCTGAAGACGGCGTTCCTTGGCTTCTTTCTGAATGGCTTTCGAAACGCCATGGGCGCTGAAGATCACCGTGGAGTTTTCGGGAACCTCGGCCAGCTCTTCCACGAACACCGCTCCCCGTTGGCGCAGTCCGTCCACGACGTAGCGGTTGTGAACGACTTCGTGTCGGACGTAAATGGGGGCGCCGAAGACCTCGATGGCGCGCTCGACGATGTCGATCGCGCGGTCGACGCCGGCGCAAAAACCTCTAGGGTTGGCGAGTATGATTTCCATAGGTTTGCAGGGTGTAGGCTGAGTAAAAAACTCGGGAATTCTCACATGGAGTTCGGCGGGAATCAATGCGGCACGAGTGCTGGCGGACGCTGCGGCTGCCACAATACTTCCAATCCATTGCCGTGGCGCGCCAGTATCCGCGCCACGACGAACAATAAATCGGAGAGCCGGTTCAGGAAGGCGAGGACCAGCGGATTTAGTGATTCGGCCTTGGCGAGGGAAACCACGGTCCGCTCGGCGCGGCGGCACACGGTGCGGGCGACATGGCACGCAGCGGCGGCCCGATTGCCGCCGGGCAGGATGAATTCCTTGAGGGCGGGCAGCGTTGCGTTGAAATGATCCAGCCAGTCCTCGAGCCAGCGTATATGCGCTTGGGAAAGGCTATTGCGGCCCGGAATGCACAGGTCCCCGCCCACGTCGAACAGCAGTTGCTGGATTTCGCCGAGGCAGTCTCTCGCGGCGGAAGGGATGTCTTCGGCCAGCACCACGCCAAGTTGGCTGTTGAGTTCGTCCAGTTCGCCGTAAGCCTGAACCCGCAGGTCATCCTTGTCGACCCGGCTGCCGTCGCCCAGGCCTGTGGTGCCGGAATCGCCGGTCCGCGTGTAAATCTTGGAAAGCCGATGTCCCATGGTCAGACCAGCTTCTCGTCGGCCACCAATATGCCGTCCTCGTCGGCGTACAGGTAATAGCCGGTTCTGAAATTAACCCCGGCGAAAGTGATCAGGCTATCGCGATCCCCCGTGCCCCGCTTGTGGCTTTTCAGAGGGTGGGTGTGCAGGGCCCGCACGCCGATGGGCAAGGCGTTGATTTCCACTGAATCCCGAATGCACCCGTAAACGATAAGGCCTTGCCAGCCATTGTCGCAGGCCAGCTTCGCGAGATTGCCGCCCAGCAGCGCGCAGCGATGCGAGCCGCCGCCATCGATCACCAGGACACGATCCTCCACCTTCTCTTCGAGGATTTGCCGGATCAGCACATTATCCTCGAAGACCTTGAGCGTGGTCACACGGCCGGAAAACGTGCTCTTTTTGCCGAACTGCCGGAACAGGGGCTCGGCGATTTGCAGATGATGGGTGTCGCTGTATTGGTCGCAGAGATCGGGAGTTTTGAAGCTCATGATGGGTCTCGCGGCAATGAATTTTTGGAGGAGCCATGATAGCGCTCCGGGCGCATTCAATAAATTTGGCGAGGAATGGGCTTACAAGTACCGCGCGATCAAGCCATGCCTTGATGCCTCGCTCGGCAGCGGTATCCGCACTGCCCATCCGCCCCCCGGGGCTTCCGCGAGCGGATTGCCCGCTTGGTCCTCCATCGCTTCCAGCACCAGATCCCGGTTTCCCTCCGGCAGAATCAGTTCCAGCCGGTCGCCTACGGCGAATTTATTCTTCACCAGGATATCCGCCTTGCCCGATTCCTCGTCGAACCCGGTGATTTCTCCCACGAACTGCTGGCGGTGGCTTTCCGAATGGCCGCGGAGATAATTCTGGTGGTCTTGCGTATGGTGGCGCACGTAAAAGCCGTCGGTATAGCCGCGCTGGGCCAGGTTCTCCAGAACACCTAGGAGGGTGGGATCGAAGGTCCGGCCGGCGACCGCGTCGTCGATGGCCTGGCGATAAACCTGCGCGGTGCGGGCCACGTAGTAATAGGACTTGGTGCGGCCCTCGATCTTGAGGCTGTCCACGCCGATCTCCACGAGCTTCTGGATGTGCTCGACGGCGCGGAGATCCTTGGAATTCATGATGTAGGTGCCGTGCTCGTCCTCCATCACCGGCATCAGTTCGCCGGGCCGATTCTCCTCCTCCAGGAAATACACCCGGTCGGCCAGGGGATGCCGCTCCTGACCGCCGCAACCGGCGATGCCGCCGTTCAAATCCGCTAGGGATAGCCGCGATTGTCCCGGCACGAAATCCCCCTCGGCGTTTTCCTCGGCGGCTTGGATAGCGTATTTCCAGCGGCAGGAATTGGTGCAGGCCCCCTGGTTGGAATCGCGATGGTTGAAGTAGCCGGAGAGGAGGCAGCGCCCGGAATAGGCGATACACAAGGCACCGTGCACGAAGGCCTCGAGCTCCATGTCCGGGCATTGCTGGCGGATCTCGGCGATTTCCTGCAAGGACAGCTCCCGCGACAGGATGATTCGCCGGATGCCGACCGATTGCCAAAACCGCACCGCGGCGTAATTCACCGTATTGGCCTGCACCGAGAGATGGATGGGCATATCCGGCCAAGCTTCGCGGGCCAGCATGATCAGGCCCGGATCGGCCATGATCAGGGCGTCCGGCCCCATGGCGACGATCGGCGTGAGATCCCTGACAAACGTCTTGACCTTGTTGTTGTGCGGCAGTACGTTGGTGGCGAGGAAGAACGCCTTGCCCAGCCGGTGCGCCTCGTCGATGCCGACCGCCAGATTTTTCTCCAGGAAATCGTTGTTCCGCACGCGAAGGCTGTAACGGGGAAGCCCCGCGTAAACCGCGTCGGCGCCGTAGGCGAAAGCGTAACGCATGTTTTTGAGCGTGCCCGCCGGGGACAGCAATTCCGGTTTATGCATGGCAGGAAGCTTGAACTGGTAAAATTTGTCCAATTCTACCCTTTAGTTGAGCGTCGTGCTCGGGAATATCCCTCTTATGAACTCGACCCTGGTTTTCCCCACCATAGAATCGTTCGTCGGCAACACGCCCCTGGTCAGATTGCAGCGTCTGCCCGAGAAAACCGGCAATCTGGTCCTCGCCAAGCTGGAGGGCAACAATCCGGCCGGATCGGTCAAGGATCGGCCGGCCTTAAGCATGATCCAGCGGGCCGAGGAGCGGGGAGAGATCAAGCCCGGCGACCGCCTCATCGAGGCGACCAGCGGCAACACCGGCATCGCCCTGGCCATGGCGGCGGCGATCAAGGGCTACCGCATGACCCTGATCATGCCGGACAATATGAGCGCGGAGCGGCGCGCCTCGATGCGAGCCTTCGGCGCCGAGATCATCCTGACCCCCGCCGAAGGCAGCATGGAGGCGGCCATCGATCTGGCCCGCGCCATGGAAGCCCAGGGGGAGGGCCGCATCCTCGACCAATTCGCCAATCCCGACAATCCGCGCTCCCATTACGAAGGCACGGGTCCCGAAATTTGGCGCGACACGCACGGTCTCATCACCCACTTCGTGAGCTCCATGGGCACCACGGGCACCATCATGGGCTGCTCCCAGTTTTTCAAGGAGAAGAACCCAGCGATCCAGATCGTCGGCGTGCAGCCGGAGGGTGAATCCAAGATACCCGGCATCCGCCGCTGGCCGAAGGAATATCTCCCCAAGATCTGCGATTTCAGCAAGATCGATCGACTACTGGACGTGACTCAGGAGGAGGCGGAGGAAACCACCCGCTTTCTGGCCGCCAAGGAAGGCATCTTCGCCGGAATTTCCTCGGGTGGCGCCGTGGCCGCCGCCTTGCGCCTGTCGGCGGAGGTCGAGGATGCAGTAATCGTGGTCATCATTTGCGACCGCGGCGACCGTTATCTTTCCACCGGAGTATTTCCGGACTAATCCATGGCTTTCAAAGCGCGCAAGAAGGTCCTGCCGCAACAAGCGGTGCGGGCCCGGATCGAATCGTTGACCCACGATGGCCGCGGCGTCGCCCGGGTGGACGGCAAGCCCGTGTTCATCGACGGCGCCTTGCCCGGCGAGGAAGTCAGCTTTGTCTACACCGAGTTGCGCCGTGATTACGGCGAGGGCCGCGTGGAGACAGTGCCCGAGCCAACCATCAGCCGGGTGGAACCGCGCTGTCCGAGCTTCGGAGTGTGCGGCGGTTGCAGTCTCCAGCATCTGGCCGATGAGGCGCAGATCGAGGAAAAGCAGAAACTCCTGGTGGAGCAGTTCCGGCGGATCGGCAAGATCGGGGACATTCCCCTGTTTCCGCCTTTGATGGGGCCATCCTGGGGCTATCGCCACAAGGCCCGGCTCGGCGTCAAGCACGTGCCGAAGAAGGGCAGGGTGCTGGTGGGATTCCGCGAGCGGTCCAGCCCCTATATCGCCGACGTGGAATATTGTCCGGTGCTTCATCCCAAGCTGGGCGACCGGCTGCGGGACCTGTCCGAACTGATCGGCGGGCTTAGCCTCAAGGACCGCCTGCCGCAGATCGAAGCGGCCGTGGGTGACGAGCGCGCCGCCCTGCTGTTTCGCGTCCTGGATAATCCTAGCGAAGCCGACCTGGCGCGCCTCAAGGCCTTCGGCGAGGAGTTCGGCTTCGATATCTATCTGCAGCGGCAGGGGCCGGACTCGGTCACGGCGTTACACCCCGAGAATCCGCCGCTGCTGAGCTACGCGCTGCCGGAGCAGGGCGTGGAATTCCGCTTCAAGCCCACCGAATTCACCCAGGTCAACGTGGACATCAACCGCAAGATGGTGGCGAGGGTGATGGAAGTCCTGGCCCCGGAACCCGGCGATGCCGTGCTGGACCTCTTCTGCGGCATCGGCAATTTCACCCTGGCCCTGGCCAGACGGGCGGGGTCCGTGGTGGGCGTGGAAGGGAGCCGGGAGGCCGTGGAACGCGCCCGGCAGAACGCCGCCGATAATCGGCTAGACAACGTCGAATTCCACGTCGCCGATCTGGCCCAGCCGCTGGACGGCCTCGCCTGGGCGGGGCGCCGTTACGACAAGTTGTTGCTCGATCCGTCCCGGGCCGGCGCGGAAGAAGCGTTGGCCGGCGTGCCGCGGTGGGGCGTCTCCCGCATCGTCTACGTCTCCTGCAATCCCTCCACCTTGGCGCGGGATGCGGGCATCCTGGTCCACCGGCACGGCTACCGGCTGATCCGGGCCGGGGTCATGGACATGTTTCCGCAGACGGCGCACGTGGAATCCATCGCGCTGTTCGAACAGTAGGCGCAACCCTCCCCAGCCGCAACCCGCCGATGCTCGCGGTCGGGGGACCCTCCCAGGCAAGCCCATGAACGAAGCCATCCGATCCGTCTCCTATCTCCGCGTCAGCCTTCCCCGCCAAGCGCTGGACCTGATCGAGAAGAGCCGGGTGATCCGTACCTGGCCCGTCTCCACCGCCAAAAACGGCCCTGGCGAGCGGATGGGCAGCGGCTGCACTCCCCGAGGCTGGCACCGCATCCGCGCTAAGATCGGCGTCGGGATGCCGCTCGGCACGGTGTTCAAGGGCCGTCGGCCCACCGGCGAAATCTATTCCGCCGAGCTCGAAGCCCGATTTCCCGGCCGGGACTGGATACTCACCCGCATCCTCTGGCTCGGCGGGCTCGAGCTCGGTTTCAACCGCTACGGCGAAGTGGATACGACCTGGCGCTACATCTACATTCATGGCAGTCCGGACCATGGCGTCACCGGCACTCCGGCCTCCCACGGCTGCGTGCGCATGCGAAACGGGGATGTGGCGGAACTGTTCGAGCAGGTGGCGGCGGGAATGCGGGTTTTGATTGAGGCTTAGGCTTTGGCCTTCGTCCGCGAAGTCCTTGCTGTCGAAGGGGCCCGGGAAGCGGCCAATCCGATCATTGCCGCTGCTCCGGCGGATTTGCGAGTCCCGCCGCCCGCAGGATGAAAGTCACCGGCCCGTCGTTTACCAGGGCCACCTGCATGTCGGCGCCAAAGCGGCCGGTTTCCACCGGCGCATGGTGCCGGCGAATTTGCTCGACGAGCGAGTCGAAGAGCCGCCTCCCGGTTTCGGGGTCGGCCGCCGGGGTGAAACTCGGGCGCAGGCCCTTCCGAGTGTCGGCGGCCAGGGTGAATTGGGAAACCAGCAGCAGCCCGCCGCCGACCTCCTGTACGTTGAGATTCATCTTACCCTCGCCGTCATCAAAAATGCGGTACCCGAGAATGCGCTCGGCCAGCCGCTCGGCTTGAGCCTCGGTGTCGCCCCGCTCGACCGCGACCAGGGCGAGCAGGCCCGGCCCTATCCTGCCCACACGCTCGCCCGCCACCGCGACTTCGGCACGGGTAACCCGCTGGATCACGGCGATCACGGTTTCTTCAGTACCTCGGCATGGTCGGGTCGACCTGCGCGGCCCAGGCGTCGATGCCGCCGGACAGGTTGGCCACATTCTGAAAGGCTTGCCGAAGCAGATAGCCGGCGATATTGGCGCTCCGCAGGCCATGATGGCAGATGACGACGATTTCCCGGTTCGGATCAAGCTCGCCGAGTCGGGCCGGGACCTCGTTCATGGGAATGTGAAGACTGCCTTCGATCCGGCAGTAGGCGTATTCCTGCGGCTCGCGCACATCCAGCAGCAACGGCTTGGAGTCGGCGGCTTCGAGGGAAGACCGAAGTTCGGTAGGGGAAATTTGGCGCATGGCTCTTTTATCCCGCTGGGATGGCCGATATGAAAAAGCCGCAGGCCAAAAGCCCGCGGCTCGCGAAAGCTTAGACTCGCAGAGGATGACCGGGCGTGCTCTGCGAAAAGTTAATCAATGGCAATCCCGTTTTCCTCCATGGCTCGCCGGACCGTCGCGCCAATGTGAGCGGGGTTGCGGGATACATATAGCCCCAGGGCTTCCATGGTGTCCATCTTGGCCTTGGCGGTATCGGCTTCGTTGGAAATGATCGCGCCCGCGTGGCCCATGCGGCGTCCCGCCGGGGCGGCGATCCCGGCGACGAAACCGACTACCGGCTTCGACATGTTTTCCTTGGCCCAGCGGGCGGCGGCGACTTCTTGAGGCCCGCCGATCTCGCCGATCATCACCACGATCTCGGTCTCGGGGTCGGCCTCGAAGGCCCGCAGCACGGTGACAAAATCGGTGCCGTTGATCGGATCGCCGCCAATCCCCACGGAGGTGGAGATGCCAAGGCCCAGAGCGGCGATCTGCTCGGTGGCCTCATAGTTGAGCGTGCCGGACCGGGAGACGATGCCAACCTTGCCCTTTTGGTAGATATGCGAGGGCATGATGCCCACCTTGCATTCTTCCGGCGTGATGATGCCCGGCGTATTGGGCCCGATGATGATTGTGTCCCTGCCGACGCGATAACGTTGGAGACGAACCATATCGTGGATCGGAACGCCGTCGGCGATCGTCACGGCGATCTTGATGCCGGCGTCGATGGCTTCCATGAGGGCGTCGGCATTGAACGGCGGAGGTACGAAGACCGCCGATACATCGGCTCCGGTGGCAGCCACGGCTTCGGCCACGGTGTCGAACACCGGCAATCCCAGATGCGTGGTGCCGCCCTTGCCCGGAGTCACGCCGCCGACCACCTGAGTGCCGATTTTAAGAGCGTCCTCAGCATGAAAGGTGGCGTGCTCGCCGGTGAATCCCTGAAAGATGACCTTGGAGTTTTTGTTAACAAAGATGCTCATAATTGGTTTTTTCCTGCGATTTCGACGGCCTTGGCGGCCGCCGCGTCCAGATTCTCGGCGGTAAGGAAGGACAGGTCCGATTCGGCGAGGATCTTGCGGCCCTCATCGACGTTGGTGCCGGCGAGGCGGACAATCAGCGGAACCTTGATGTGCAGGCTGTTGCAGGCCTGGATCAGGCCCTTGGCGATCCAATCGCAGCGGTTGATGCCCGCGAAAATGTTGACCAGGATGCATTTGACATTGGGGTCTTCGAGCACGATGCGGCAGGCGTTCGTGACCTTCTCGGGGGAAGCGCCGCCGCCTACATCCAAGAAGTTGGCGGGCCGACCGCCATGCAAGGTAATGGCATCCAGGGAGGCCATGGCAAGGCCAGCGCCGTTGACGATGCAGCCGATGTTGCCGTCAAGGGCGATGTAGTTGAGACCGTGTCCGGAGGCTTCGACCTCTTTCGGGTCCTCCTCGGCTAGATCGCGCATTTCGGTGATTATTTTTTGGCGGTAGAGGGCGTTGTCGTCGAAGCTGAACTTGGCGTCCAAGACTATCAACTTTTCGTCGCCACTGGCGACGATCGCCAGCGGATTGATTTCGGCTTGCAATGCATCCTTGTCGCGCATGCACCGATAAATGGCTTTCATGAGCTTGACGGCCTGCGGCATCAGTTTGCCCTTGAGGCCGATGGCGGTGGCTACCTTGCGGCATTGGAAGTCCCGAAGCCCTATGGCTGGATCGATGACTTCCTTGATGATCTTTTCCGGGCTTTCCCGAGCGACTTCCTCGATTTCCACGCCACCCTCGCCGGAGGCGACAACCGTGATACGTTGGGTACCGCGGTCGATCAAAAATCCTAGGTAAAATTCCTTTTTGATGTCGCTGGCCTGTTCGATCCAGACCCGCTGCACCAAGGACCCTTCGGGACCCGTTTGATGGGTGATCAGGCGGTTGCCGATCATGGCGTCGGCGGCTTTCTTGACCTCGTCGACGGAACCCACCACCTTCACGCCCCCGGCCTTGCCGCGTCCTCCGGCATGAATTTGCGCCTTGACAACCCAGGCGCTGCCGCCGATCTCCTCGGCAATCCGGCCGGCTTGCACGGCATTGAACGCCACGCCGCCGCTTGGCACTAAGACATCGTACGATTTCAGCAACTCCTTGGCCTGGTACTCATGGATATTCACTGCTCTTCTTCCTCTCTATCACTGTAGGGGGCCGAGTTTACGAAGCCCAATCATCATCGTTGTTCATCGCGGGTCTTGCCGGGCTTTCCATCGCAAACAATTGTCCCGGGATGCCAGGGCGATCCTTTCTGGATCAGCCCAACGTACAAAACCCAAGAGGCTCCGTGGCCACATCAAGACTTGCGCGCCTCGATCTGCTCAATCTGCTTGACCACATTCTCGGCCATCCGAATGGAGGCCGCATCGATCAATCGCCCATCCAGGGAGACGGCGCCCTTGCCCTCCTTGGCCGCCTTCTCCATTTCCGCCAGGATACGCCGGGCGCGGGTCACCTCTTTTTCGGTGGGAGTAAAGACTTCGTTCGCAAGAGCGATCTGCGAGGGATGAATCGCCCACTTGCCCTCACAGCCCAAGGCGGCAGCGCGACGCGCGGCGACCTTGTAGCCTTCGGGATCGTTGAAATCGCCGAAGGGGCCGTCAATGGGACGAAGCCCATAAGCACGGCAGGCGGCGACCATGCGGGCGATGGCGTAATGCCACTGATCACTCCAGTGATAGTCACGCTGTCCCTGATCGTCGGGATCGGTAAGCATCCCGTAATCCGGATTAGAGCCGCCGATCTGAGTGGTGCGGGCGCGCACCGAGGCCGCATAGTCGGCCACGCCAAACACCATGGCTTCCATGCGTTCCGGGCAGGATCTTGCGATCTCTTCCACGTTCGCCATGCCCAGGGCGGTTTCGATCAAGACATGGAGGTTAATGGGTTTGAAGCCCTTGTAGGCTTCGATTTGGGACAGCATCGTGGCGACGAAATAAACATCGGCGGCGCCGCCGACTTTGGGAATCAAAATGGTATCGAGCTTGTCTCCGACGGCTTCGACCACCTCCACCAGATCGCGATAGGCATAGTGAGTATCCAGTCCATTGATACGGATGGAGACGGCGGATTTCGACCAGTCGTAGGTCTGTAGCGCCTCGATAATGTTGGCTCGCGCCTGCTCTTTGTCGTCCGGAGCGACGGCGTCTTCCAGATCGAGAAAAATCACGTCCGCACCGGAGTTGGGCGCTTTTTCCAACATACGCCTGTTGCTGCCGGGAACCGCAAGTTCGCTGCGGTGTAGACGATTTTTTACGGCCATGCTGTGCCTCTTCGTTGCTGTATTACTAATTCAATTAAAGAGCGGCGCTGAACTCGCCTCCGAGAAAGGATGCTTCCGGCTTTCACTCGAAGCGGCGACTTGAGCGCTTCGATCAGGCTTAAAGCCCACTGAAGATTTTTTCCCTTCGCCCCAGGGACATCTCGATTGATTCTTGCAAGCCGCCGAGCGAAGCATGCTGGTCGGCATTATAACCGCAAGGCCAAGCCATTCAGCCAGTCTGTTACGAAGTCTGCATCAACCCTCGGCGAGGGCGGGAGGAGCCAAGGGGAGCGTACATTAGCGGCGGAACGCTTGCAGAAATTTGCAAAAGGACAAGAGTTGCGCGATTGGGATGGGCAGGAGCTCGAATCCTGAAAGCTCTTAATTTTCTATTGCTAAACTCATTGTTGAGAGACTGGTTTTTTGTTAGCATGCAATCACGCAACTGATTGTTGTTTGCGTGCAACTATTAAAAATACTCCATAACGGATAACTCCTCAATCATGAGAAGGAGCCAAGTATGAAAATGGTTAAGAAATCGATGAGCATGGCGGCGGTCGTTACCGCCGGCGCCATGCTTGCCAGTTTGACGCCGCAGGCATCCATGGCCGCTAGCAAAAAGGCGAGGAGCGCTAAGCACGCCAGGGCCAGTACTTCCTACGCCTCGGAAGCTTCGGCTACGGAACGCCGTTTACGAGCCATGGAGAATGAGATCGACAGTTTGCGCGCCGAACTGAATCGGGCTCGTTCCGAAACAAAAACCCAAGGCCAGGCGGCTGTTGAAAGAGTCGAGGCCAAGCAGCAACAAATCGAGCAAGAATTGGCCGAGGCAAAGGAGCATGAGGAAACCCATCATGATCTCCTGTTCTTCCGCGGCGGTTACGCGAAAATGGAGCACGCGCGGAGCAACGAGCTTCTTCTCGACAACAATATCATTGGCAGCACCAGCGATCCTAAGGACGGCGAAGGATGGTACGTCGGCGCCGGCTTCGACCACCGACTGACCGATGATCTGTGGGGTCTCACCGACATGGCTGCCGTCGATGGCGAGGTCATGTTCGAATACAAGAACTTCGGGACTAGTCACAACGCGCTGGTGGACGCGGCGGGAACCACGCTCACGTCCCTCAGCGGCCTGGGTGGCACGCCTGGCGTCGGCGGCGGGGTCACCGTTATCAAGAACCAGTTGACCCAGTTCACCCTGACCGCCTCGCCGAAGATCAAATTCAACAACCTAGGCGATTTCCGCCCTTGGATCATTCCCTTTGGTTTAGCGATCCATGTGATCAGCCCGCCATCGAGTGGCGTAACGGTATTAAATCCGGGGCTGATGCTCGGTACCGGTGCCGAATATAAGATCTGGAAGGATTTGTACGCCGGGCTTGATTTTCGATACCACTTCACCGGCGACGATCTCGATTACAGAACCAAGGTCGGCAATATGACCGTCCTGAACAAGACCGATATCGATGGTTTAACGGCGGGTGCCTACCTTGGCTTCGGTTTCTGAAAGGATTTCGGAGTTTCTTTCGAAAGGGGCCGAAAGGCCCCTTTTTATGATCTGGCTGAAGCAAAATCTGTCCTATGACACCATAGCCGGGTAGAATTTTTCAGGAAAACGCTAGGAAGATCATGAGCATCGCGCCAAAACGTACAAGCAAATCATAAACCCAGCTAAATGAATATAATCCCTCGTTAAACCCGATAGACTGTCGGCTCGGTAAGCGCCGTCATCGGTTTTATCCGTTTTCTGGACTAGTGTTTGAATTTACCACCCGCGCGTTAATGATCTCTTTCAGGCGTTTTCAGCCCAATATGAAAACTTTATATCCAGACATCGAACCGCGTGCGACTTGGATGCTCAAGCGGGACAATCACCAAGTATACGTCGAGGAATGCGGCAGTCCCTCCGGTCTACCCGTGCTCTTCCTGCACGGAGGCCCAGGCTCAGGCTGTAAAGCGCATCACCGCCGTTTCTTCAATCCCGAAAAGTACCGCATCATTCTCCTAGACCAAAGGGGGGCCGGACGCTCCCTGCCCCAGGGCGCGCTGAATCACAATACGACCGATGATCTGCTTCGGGATCTCGAATACATCCGCCACCATTTGGAAGTCGATCGATGGTTGTTGTTCGGGGGTTCCTGGGGAGCGACCCTGGCCTTGCTGTATGCGCAAAAGCACCCGTCCAAGACCGCCGGTTTGGTGTTGCGGGGCACGTTTCTCGGGCGCCAACGTGATCTGGACTGGTTTATCGGCGAAAACGGCGTGCGGCGGATTTATCCGGAGAGCTGGGATCAATTCATTGGCGTTCTGCCGGAAGAGGATCGCGCCGCTCCGCTTGCGGCGATTCACGAACGTCTGACGGGCGAAGACGAATTGGCCCAGCGGCGGGCTGCTCGCGAATGGGCGCTCTGGAGCGGGCGGGTGGTTTTAGGGGAGGAATTCGAGCCGGGTGAACTCAACGAGCACGTCTCCTCCGAAGTGGTCAACCAGGCCCGCGTCGAGCTCCATTACGCCATCAACCATTACTTCATTGAGGAAAATAGGGTGCTTGATGGGTGCGTCAAGATCGCTCATCTGCCGGCCATCATCATCCATGGGCGCCGCGATCTAGTGTGCCCGGTGGAAGCTTCCTACAACTTGCACCAAAGGCTGCCCAAATCCGAATTACGGATTCTGCCGAAGGCGGGACATATCGCTGCCGGCGACGATATGATCGATGCCTTAGTCGGAGCCGCTGACGAGATGGCCGAGAGACTGGCTGGATGAGTACCCCCAAGCGCCTGGTTATCGGAATGACCGGCGCCACCGGTGCGGTTTACGGCCTCCGCCTCCTGGAGGTGTTACGGGGCCTGGAGGATTGGGAAACGCACCTGGTGGTGTCCTCCGCGGGCGCCTTGAACATTCGCCACGAATTGAACATGAAACGGAGCGAAATTCACGCTTTGGCGAATGTGGCTCACGATATCAACGATGTCGGAGCCAGTATTGCCAGCGGAGCGTTCAAGACGGAAGGAATGATTATCGCGCCGTGCTCCATGAAGACCTTGGCCGCGGTGGCTCACGGCTTTTCCGATAATCTCCTCTCCCGCGCCGCCGACGTGACCCTGAAGGAGCGACGCCGCCTGGTGGTGGTCCCGCGGGAAACCCCCTTAAACCTGGCTCATATCCGCAACATGGCGGCGGTCACCGAGATGGGAGGCATCGTCTTTCCTCCACTTCCGGCCTTTTATGGCGCGGCGAAAACCCTGGCAGAGCTGATCGACGAATCGGTAGGACGGATGCTGGGATTAGTCGGCATCGAAACCGCCGGCCTATACACGCCTTGGGAAGGATTGAAGCTGTAATCGGCGCGCTTCTTCGCCGCCCATACCTCTCCCCGCAAATTTCGATGCCCGTGCCGGTCCACAGCCGAAGAAGGCGTATTCAAAACTTGCACTTCGACTCCGCCTCATCGAAGCCCAAGGTGTCCAGTTCATTCTTCGGATGCAAATAACCCTCGATGGGCGCCACGGCGACTAGCGAGCGATCCGCCGCCAACAGCACCGGCTGGCGCAGTTGGCGATCCCAGCGGCGGAACGAGAGCGGCACGCCTTTGAACCCGGCCAAGGCAAAGTCATCGCTCAGCAAGAACGCCTTGAGCTTGTCGAACTCCAAGGTCTTGGCGCGGGTTGCGGCTTCGCCGATGGCGCGGACGGCAAGCCAGGCGCCGTAATCCTCCTCCGTCATCCAGCGGCCGGCCTGCTCGCGGAAGCGGTTTTGCAGCTGCAAAGCGCCCCAGGCTTCATGGGTACGGTGCCAGGCGGTGGCCACGAGACCCTGGGTTCCGGCCACCAGCCGCGGCCGCCAAGTACGGTAGGGGAAGTAGTCGCCGAACAGGCCGGTTTCATCGGCCACGATTACCACGTCGTACTCCGGTCCCTGGGTGAAGACCGGGACTTCGGATTCGGGCGTGCGGCGCTCGTCGAAGCTGTGCTCCCAAGGCTTCTCCACGACAATCTTGGCTCCGAATTTATTGGCGGCGTGCCGAACCGCTTCGGCGTACCGCTGGTCCCCCTCCGTGGGGCCGACCGCCAGAAACCATTTTTGCCAACGCTTCTTGGAAAGATATTGCGCCAGCGCGTCGGCGCGCATGGCGCGGCCGGGCAGGAGGTGAAGCACATTAGCCCGGCAGGCTTCGGCGCGGAGGGCGTCGTCGCGGCTGGCGATATCGTAGAGAAGAACGTTTTGCGCTTCCGGCAGCGCCGCCAGCTGAACGATGAGCGGCGCCGGAAGATTCAGCAGGAGATGCCGGGAGCCGGCGGCGATCAGGGCCTTGAAGGCCGCGATGATATCACCGTCAGCGGGCACCTCGGTTTCCTGGAGAGAAAAGTCTTGCTGGGTAAATCGTCCAGTGGTGTTGTCGTCCCGAATGCCTAGCCGAGCTCCCTGAACGCCGCGGTCGACGATCACCGGATCGAAAAACGGTTGAATCGGAGGACTCGCGGCGGCTTGGGTCAAATAGGCGATGGCCAAGGTTTCGGCCTGGGTCTGGGGCGCCTTCTCCTTGGCCGATTTGGATTCCGTTTTGGTCGCCGGCTTGGTGGATTTCTTAGCGGCCTGGACGGGGAGGGCAGCGGCCAGGAATACGCTGATTAGCACGAGTCCCAAGAGCTTGAATAGTGAAATCATGAATCGGGTTTTGGAAACGGGGGAGTGGTAGGGAATCGGATAGCGCTAAAAAGAGGCAGGCAAGGACAATCAGCGGCCATCGTGGCAACGGCGCCGTTCGGAGGTTTTAGCGTAAATCCCGGTGCCGGACGAGCAGGTCGTAACAATCGGAATGAAAGCGGTCGGCCAAGGCTTCCGCCAAATAGACGGAGCGGTGTTGGCCGCCGGTACAGCCGACAGCTATCGTTAGATAGCTGCGGCTTTCCGCCACGAACCGCGGAATCCACCGCTGAAGATAAGCCGTGACATCGTCCAGATAGCTCTGGACTTCCGGAATGCGTTCTAGAAACTCAATGACTTTCCGGTCCCGACCGGTCTTGGGCCGCAGGGAGGGTTCCCAGTGAGGATTGGGCAGGCAGCGCGCATCGAACACGAAATCCGCATCCAGCGGAATGCCGTTCTTGTAGCCGAACGACAGGAAGTACAGGGACATTTGATGATCCTGCTTGGCCCCGATTCGGCTTCGGACCAACTCCCGCAATTGGTGTACATTCGTGTAGGTGGTGTCAATCAGCAGGTGAGCTCGACTCGCGACCGGCTCCAGGAGTTTCCGCTCCAGTTCGATGGCCTCGCTGAGCGGACGAACGGCGTCGGATAGGGGATGCTTGCGGCGAGTTTCGCTGAAACGCTTGAGCAGGGTATCCGATTCGGCTTGCAGAAACAAAATCTGACAGCGGATGCCGAATCGATCGGCCAATTCCAGAGCGGATGGAAACTGTTCCAGGCTGTTCGTTTGATTGCGCGCGTCTATCCCGAGGGCGGCCTTTTGAAAAGCCGGTTGGCCATCGATCACCGCTTGCCGGATAAAGGATTCGATGAGGGCGACCGGCAGATTGTCAATGCAGTAGTAGCCGCAATCCTCGAGAGTTTCGAGGGCAATACTCTTACCCGATCCGGACAAGCCACTGACAATGATCAGATTCATGGCGGAACAGAGGACTCCCAGCTCAGTGGATTACGGGTTATTTCCTTCGGCTTTTGACCCAGCGCCGAATCCTCGGGTTTCCGGCTGCGCCGCGGCAAAGCGGCCGTGATCGGCACAGCGGCGGTTGCTGGATTCTCAGTGGTTCCGGATTTTTTCCTTGTGCTTGAGGAGCTGACGATCGAGCTTGTCGATCAGGCCGTCAATCGCCGCGTAAAGATCCTCCTGAACTTCTTCGGCGAACAGTTTGGCGCCATTGACCTGCACGGTAGCCTCCGCCTTTTGCGTCAGTTTCTCCACTAGCAGGATCACGTGGGCATCGATGACTTGATTGAAGTGCCGTTCCAGTTTGCCGAATTTTTCAGTGACATAGTTTCTCAGTGCGTCCGTGACTTCGACATGATGGCCCGTAATACTCAATTGCATAATGGTTTCTCTCTCGTCGGCTTCAAAAAATCAGAAAACGCGCTTGCGCTCGTTAGATGGCGGGATTGCCATGGCTTCCCGATATTTGGCAATGGTCCGGCGCGCGACGTTGATGCCGCGGGCCTTGAGCATTTTGGAAATGGTATCGTCACTTAAGGGTTTTAGAGGATCCTCGCCCTCGATGATTTCTCTTAAATAAGCTTTGATCGCCGTGGCCGAACATTCTCCTCCGGCATTGGTGGATACGTGGCTGGAAAAGAAATACTTGAACTCGTACACGCCATTGGGCGTATGAATGTATTTTTGCGTGGTGACCCTGGAAATGGTGGATTCGTGCATGCCGACCTCCTCGGCGATGTCCCGGAGCACCAGGGGCTTCATGGCGGTCTCGCCTTCCTCCAGGAAATCCTTTTGCCGCTCCACGATGCAGCGGGCCACCTTGAGCAAGGTCTCGTTGCGGCTTTGCAGGCTCTTGATGAACCAGCGGGCTTCCTGAAGGTGATTTTTCATGGTCACGTTGTCCGCGCTGGAATCGGCCCGCTTGATCATGTTCGAATAGAAGGGATTGATGCGCAGCCGTGGTGAAATTTCTGGATTGAGCATCACGGTCCATTGATCGGCCTGGCGGACGACAAACACATCAGGGACCACGTACTGGGATTCCGCCACCGCGATTTGCCGGCCGGGTTTGGGCTCGAGGCTCCGAATCAAGGCGATGGTTCCATTCAGCCCCTCGTCGGACACGTCGAGCACGCGCTTCAACTTAACCAAATCCTTTTTAGCGAGAAGATCGAGATGCTGGGTCACCAAAGCAAGCGCCTGCTTCTTCCAGGGAATGGTGTCCGGCAGTTGATTCAGTTGGATGCGGAGGCAATCGGCTAGATCAGCAGCGGCGACGCCGGGTGGATCGAAGTTTTGCACCCGGTGCAAGACCGCTTTAACTTCGTCCAGCTCCAAATCGGGTATCTGGGTGGCGAGACCCTGATGGATTTCCTCGACCTTCATCGTCAAATAACCATCGTCGTTAATGGCATCGAGAATGGCGGTAGCGATGGCATGGTCGCGGTCGCTGAAGGAAGTGAGCGCCGTCTGCCAGGCTAGAAAATCCCGAAGGGTTTGGGCCGGGGCGCGATGCAACAGAAAGTCGTCGCTATCGGAGTCGGATGAGCTTACGGCATGACTTTGGAGGCTGTCGTACACCTCGTCCCAAGACGAGTCTACCGGCAATTCCTGGGGAATGTCGGCTGGCGCATCCATATTACTTAGCTCCCGAAATTCCGATTCGGGTTCGGCTGGCGCCGGGCTCTCCATCGTCTGCTCGCCGGGCTCCGCATGCGGCCCATCGTCGTCCGCCAATTCCAACATCATATTGGAATCCAGCACTTGCTGAATTTCCTGCTGCAAATCAAGACTCGAGAGCTGCAACAGCTTGATGGCCTGTTGCAACTGGGGCGTCATGGTCAGGGTTTGACCGAGGCGGAGCTGAAGTGTCTGCTTCATGGAGCGTTAAATCCGTTGCATAGCAATGGTCGTACCATAATTTAGTGCCATTCTAACGTCAGTAGAGCCCTAGGGGAACGCCGGGCATTACAGGGAAAAATTCTCACCGAGATAAACCTGCCGCACTTCTGGGTTTCGGACGATATCCTCGGCGGTCCCTTCGGCGATGACTCGCCCGCCGGCAAGAATGTAGGCGCGGTTGCAGATTCCCAAGGTCTCGCGCACGTTGTGCTCGGTAATGAGAATACCGATGCCCCGCTTCCGCAGGTGATTGATGATCTTCTGGATGTCGATGATGGAAATAGGATCGACGCCTGCGAAAGGCTCGTCCAATAGCATGAAACGGGGCTCACAGGCTAGGGCGCGGGCGATTTCCACCCGCCGGCGTTCGCCCCCTGAAAGCCCCATGGCCGGCTGATCGCGAAGATGCGCGATATTGAATTCGTCCAATAACTCCTCGATGATCAACTCGCGCTGCCCGGTACTGAGGCCCTTACGAAGCTCGAGCACCGCCCGCAGGTTGTTGGCCACGTTCAACTTGCGAAAGATTGAGGGTTCCTGCGGCAAATAGCCAATCCCAAGCCGCGCCCGCTCATGCATGGGCAGGTAAGTAATATCCCGGTCGCCCAGCAAGATATTGCCCTGGTCGGGGCTGATCAATCCTACGATCATGTAAAAGCTCGTGGTCTTCCCGGCCCCGTTAGGGCCCAGGAGTCCCACAATCTCGCCGCAATTGATGTTCAGCGAGACGCCGTCCACGACGTTGCGTCGGTTGTAGCGTTTGACGAGATGAGTGGCGGTCAGTAGGGCCATGGCCTATTCGGCCTTTTCTTTCGATTGAATGGTGACGTGCACACGCTTGTTTCCCGAGTTGGCATTGCCTGCTTTATACAGGGAATTTCGAGTGTCGTATTCGATCCTGTCGCTGGTCACCAGATGCTCGCTCTTGGCGGGATCGGGGCCCTCCCAGGTCATGGCCTTGTCGTAGAGAATCAGAACGCCGGTCTCGGGAAAATAATCGGCGCGCTGACCGATGCCGTGCGTATCCTGCTTGCCACCTTCCGGAGTCTGCTTGATCTTAGTGGGATTGCCGTAGATCACGATTTTGTCGGTCTTTCCATCCTTTTGATAAACAATCATCTTATCGCCCCGCGCCTCTAGGCTGCCCTGGGTCGCCTTAACGTCGCCGACATAGACCGTTTCGCCCTTTTTCTCGTCGTAAGTGGCCGTATTGGATTCGATGTACATGGGCTGTTTGGAATCGCTATCCAGAGCCGCGGCGGGTTTCGTCATTATTAGGCAGAGCGCGAGCAGGGCCAGAATTTCGGCCCAAACCCATCGCTGATTGGCACTTACCGCCACCGCCGGGTTCGTAGGTGGAATCCGAGAAAGTGTCCCTTCATTCTGGTGGTACTTCATGCTTTCTTCGTACGTTCGAAAGAACCGTGAAATTGAGATCATCGCCGAAATGGACCCTCGCACCCGTCCCAGTCAAGGTATCGGGAGGACTCAAAACCCGGACGAATTCATCCGTCTCGGCATACTGTTTGTCCGGTTGAACTCTTGCATTGTGAGTCTCGATTCGAATCGTCCGGCCTTTTTCATCGGCATCGCGGACGATGAGTACCGCACCTTGAAGGTAAATCTCATCGCCCTCGCCCGGTACCAGAGCCGATTCCGCGTGGATGACCCAGGGCGGCCCTTGCTTGGAAAACAGCGTCATCACCGGCCGGGCGAGCTCCGAGTGGTTGTCGTTTTCGTAGTGAACCAATTGATCCGCCAGAAGAAGTTCCTTGGGCTGGCCGTTTTCGTCCATGACGGTGCGGCGTAGACCCTTGGAGTAATAGTCGATTTTGCCCGCAGATGGCTTGGTCGAAGCCTCATCCTTCGGCATCAAAAGTTCGGCGGCCCACCAACTGCCCAGCGCCAACAGCCCCAGGACGAGGTAGCTTGAGAAGCTTTTGAGCATCATCGAATCAAAAACGATTTTCGATCATGCCGCGCAGCGTACCTTGTGCGTCCATCACCAGATCGCAGACCTCACGGGCCGCGCCCGCTCCCCCGGCTTGAGTGGTAATCCAGTGAGCGTGCTTGCGGATCACGACATGGGCATCGGCCACCGCCACGGCCAGGCCCACCCGGCCAAAAAGCGGCAGATCCGGCAGATCGTCGCCCACGTGCGCCACCTGAGAGGGGTTCAGCTGTAGCTTTCGTAGCAAAGCCTCGAAGACTTCTAACTTGTTTTCCTGTCCTTGATAGACATGGGCAACCCCGAGACTCTCCATGCGAAGGTCCACGGCAGGCGAATAGCGGCCGGAAATCACCGCGGTCTCCACGCCACTCTGCCGCAGCAGCTTGAGCCCGACACCGTCGCGCACGTGGAAGCTTTTGAATTCTTGCCCGTCCGGCGTGAAAAAAAGCCGCCCGTCGGTCAAAACCCCGTCCACGTCAAAGATCACCAGGCGTACTTTCGCCGCCCTGGCCAGCACCTCGCCCCTGTAGATCTCGGCCATCACATCACTCCGGCGCGCAACAAATCGTGCATGTTCAAGGCGCCGATGAGCCGCCTGTCGTTGTCCACCACCAACAAGGCGTTGATGCGTTTTTCCTCCATGATGCGCACGGTCTCCGCGGCGAGGATCTCGGCATCGACCATGGCGCAATCCCGCGTCATCACCGAACTGATGGCGATTGATCGGATATCGCCGGATTTCTCCAGCAACCGCCGGAGATCGCCGTCGGTGAAAATGCCGAGCACTTTACGGTTCTCGTCGATAATGGCGGTCATGCCTAGCTTCTTGGCGGTGATTTCCAGAACCGCGTCCCGCACCGGCGCCGACTCCGGCACGGCAGGGATATCCGCCCCGACGTGCATAATGTCCCGTACCCGAAGCAGCAGCCGCCGGCCCAAGCTTCCGCCAGGGTGAGAA
>CADDYU010000071.1 GCA_902810705.1 Methylococcaceae bacterium | reverse complement strand
AGATAAGGGGCAACAAACGCCCACTCGTCGTCAGACACATCGCTCGGATACGGTTTTCGGGAAGTCGGAGTAGTCATGCCTACTCCTGACTCCTGCCTCAGAAAAAGTTCACAACAGCCTCTAGTAAGCGCAATTATTATTACGAATCAGTTACCGATCTCCAGACACAGCCAAGCACTGCCGATCCTTATGGTCATGTGACCAAATACTTCGTTGGCATCGATGACGATGGTTATAATGACGTGAGCGGAGTCTATGCCTTCCGAAGGAACAAGATGAATGGTGCGGCTGCCCCGAGTAAACCATTTGTTGTATATAACGCTGGATGCGCGAAGTCCGACGGGACTCCAGTCAGCTGCGGACACAATATTCTCGAGTGGCCAGCCTCTTCGGTTACGGATGTCGTCAATTGGATCGCAAACGGTACTTGATCCCCTCAGAATCATCTGAGCTGACATTTCAAGTTTTGGCTGGAAGCATCGGCGTTAAACCGACTCGGGGGCGCTTACGCGTCCCCTCCGACCGAATCCCCTAGAGTTTCCGCACAAAACCGGAAATAGAGATAACAAGAACATTCATAACGAACGGGGCCAACGATGTCCACTGGAACGGCAATGAAACAGCCATCCGCTCCCGGCGCGGCAAGGATCCGAGAATCCTAAGGGGCCGAGCTCAGCCGAAGAAGACGGCGGCCCAATGCTCTTCAGCTTGCATTTGGAATCACTCAAAAGATTGATAAAAGCCCGGCTGATTAATACAATGCCTTGGCTTAAACATTGAGGTTTTGGAACCACCCTCATTTACGCTCTTGTGGTTTCCGGCCGGTGTAGCTCAGCTGGTAGAGCGGCGCATTTGTAATGCGTTGGTCGTGGGTTCGAATCCTATCACCGGCTCCAAATCCAAAAGCCCTTGGGCGAAAAACCCCAAGGGCTTTTTTTATGAACTACGCTCAAACGCTGACGGGCCGGCAACATACCGGAAATCAGCGCTGGAAGGCCTAAAACGGAAGGATCTTCCGGACTTCGAGGGTTTTGGTGCGGCCCCTGGCGAAGGATGTCCCCTGCCACAACAGGCCTTTCGGGGACGCTATACCGAATCGAGGCTCCTCGCCCCCCATCCCACGGTGACTTACCGGTTGGAGCTGGTCTTGGGAAGGATCACCAAATGGCCCGATTACCTTTAAGGATCGTGGCGGCTCAGTGCTTGATGCATGATTCTGCTAGCCTTCCGCTCAGACGGATTCACTTTGACCCTAAACGTTTAAACGTTCGCATCCGAGTCGTCGTACTTCCCACGTGTTACAATGCCGACCATTTTTCGACTCTGCCCGAAGGCCCATGCCGTGAGATTGAGATCCTTCAGCCTGTTCTTCCTGCTTGCCTTGTTCGTGATGCTTCGCGCCAGCATGGCCGCCGAGCCGCCGATTATTCCCGCTCCGCCGGAAATCGGCGCGAAAGCCTTTATCCTGATGGATTACAACAGCGGCCGGGCGATCGCCGAGAACAATGCGGATGAAAGATTGGAGCCCGCGAGCCTGACCAAGATCATGACCGCCTACGTGGTATTCCGGGAACTCGCCAAGGGCAATCTGCATCTCGACGATATGGTGACCGTCAGCGAGAGAGCCTGGAGAACCGAAGGGTCCCGCATGTTCGCCCAGGTCGGGGTCAAGGTTGCGGTGGAAAACCTCTTGAAGGGCATGATCGTCCAATCCGGCAACGATGCCAGCGTGGCGCTGGCCGAGCATATCGCCGGAGACGAGTCGGTGTTCGCGCAGATGATGAATCAGAACGCCGAGCGCCTCGGCATGAAGAATACCCATTACAAGAACAGCATGGGCCTGCCCGATCCGGATCATTATTCCAGCGCCCGCGATCTCGCCATCCTGACCCGCGCCATGATCGAGGAGTTTCCCGAGTACTACAAATGGCATGCGATCAAGGAATTCATGTTCAACAACATCAAGCAGGTCAACCGCAACCGGCTGCTGTGGCGCGATCCCACCGTGGACGGTGTCAAGACCGGCCACACCGAGGGGGCGGGCTATTGTCTGGTCACCTCGGCCCTGCGGGACGGCATGCGGCTGATTGCGGTGGTGATGGGGGCCAAAAGCGATAACGAACGGGCCAACGCCAACCAGGCCTTGCTGAACTATGGCTTCCGCTTCTATGAAACCCGACCCTTGTACAAAGCCCACGAGAAGCTGGCCGAGGCGCGCATCTGGAAAGGGGCGGAATCGAAGGTCCCGGTCGGCCTGAATCATGATTTCGCCATAACTTTCCCGCGCGGCCAGTATCAGGCCCTCAAGGCCGGCATGGAAATCGGTACCGACGGCGTCGCGCCCATTAAGGAGGGCGACAAGCTGGGTTTGGTTAAGGTGGCTTACAACAACGATATCATTGCCCAGCAAGATTTGGTGGCGCTGAAAGCGGTCCCGGAAGGCGGTATCTTCAGGCGCCTGTTCGACCAAACCATTTTATTGTTCAAGAAATAGGAAACACGCGATGGCACAGGCAGATGCACTGGTTTACCTCAATGGAAACTATGTCCCCTTGACTGAAGCCAGGATTTCCGTCCTGGACCGGGGCTTCCTGTTCGGAGACGGTGTTTACGAAGTCATTCCGGTGTATGGTGGCAAGCCGTTCCGATTAGGTGAGCACCTGCGCCGGCTGGACCACAGTCTTGCCGGCATCCGCATGGTCTCGCCTTTGTCCGACCAGGAATGGACCGACATCTTCAGCCGGCTCATCGAGGGTCCCCATGACCAATACCTGTACCTGCAGGTCACCCGCGGCGCCGCTCCGGCGCGCGATCACGCCATCCCGGCCGGGATCGAGCCCACGGTGTTCGTGCAATGCTCGCCCATCGCGCCCATTCCGGTAGGCGGCATCCGTGCGGTCACCTTGGAGGACATCCGCTGGCACTGGTGCCACATCAAGGCCATCACCCTCCTCTCCAATGTACTGCTGCGGCAGGAGGCGGTGGACCGGGGCGCGGCGGAAGCAATCCTGGTGCGGGACGGCTGGGTGACGGAGGGCGCGGCCAGCAATGTCTTCATCGTCAAGGACGAGGCGATCGCCACGCCGCCGAAGAGCAAGGACATTTTGCCCGGCATTACCCGCGATCTGGTGCTGGAGCTGGCGGAAAAGCATGGGTTTGCCGCCGAGGAGCGAAATTTCCGCCGAGAGGAACTCGATACGGCGGACGAAATCTGGATGAGCAGCTCGACTCGCGAAATTCTGCCGGTCGTCGAGCTCGACGGCGCCATCGTCGGCCGTGGCGAACCCGGCCCGATGTGGCGGCACATGCAGGCCGTTTACCAGTCTTACAAGCAGAGCCTGCGCGATTCCGCCAAGCTAGCCTGAGGCAGGGGCGGAGGGCGGCTCGGGGGCGGCCGATAGCCCCCGCTTGGCGGCTGAAATCTTTTCAGGGCGGGCCATAACGGCACGCCCCTCTGGCATCAAGCATTTTTTTAAGACTTCTAAGGTGTACCGATGACCACCGGCAGCTCCGATTCCCTGCTCCAGTTCCCCTGTGAATTTCCCATCAAGGCTATCGGCCAGGGCGGTACCGATTTCGAAGCCCTGATGGTTGGTATCGTGCGCCGCCATGCGCCGAAGCTGGGCGAAGCCTCGGTCTCCAGCCGGCCTAGTAAAAAAGGCAAGTACACGGCGGTCACCATAACCATTCGGGCCGAAAGCAAGCAGCAGCTTGATGCGATTTACCTCGATCTGACGGCCTGCGCCGACGTTATCATGGCCCTTTAAACTGCGGTGGAGCGGGGCTCGGCCGTCGCTCCGCCGCCGATAGAGAACATCCCGGCGTCGAAGGCGGCGGCTCGTTCATCCTGATCAGCTGAACGGAATCTTCCCATGTCCACGGCCGAACCCACGACGAACCCCCCCGAGGAGCATCTGCGGCAGCTTCTCCATGAAGTGATCGAACTCCTTAACAGGCAGAAGCTGGAAGAAACCATTCTCCAGCATCAGCCGATGCCTCATCACGACCTGGTGGAAACCCTGCTGCACAAGAGCCATCAGGCGGCGCTCAAACAGAAGCTAGCGCAGCTGCATTCGGCCGATATCGCTTACATCTTGGAGGCGCTGCCGCTGGAGCAGCGGCTCGCGGTCTGGAATCTGGTCGGGCCCGAGCTGGATGGGCAAATTCTCTTGGACGTATCAGACGCCGTGCGGGAAACGCTCATCTCGGACATGAACACCGAGGAGTTGCTGTCCGCCACCGGGCAACTAGATACCGACGAAATCGCCGATCTCGCGCCGGATTTGCCGGACGAGGTCATGCAGGAACTGCTCGAGAGCCTCAACGATCAAAACCGCCAGCGCCTCCAGTCGGTGCTCGCCTATGAAGAAGACACCGTTGCGGCTTTGATGGATTTCGGCATGGTGACCATCCGCGAGGACATCACTCTGGGAGGCGTGCTGCGCTATCTTCGCCGGCGCGGCGATCTTCCTGAGCACACCGACAAATTGTTCGTGGTCGATGACAACAATCATCTGAAGGGCGTGCTACCGCTCAAGCGCCTGGTGACCCACAATCCGGATAAGCCGGTTTCCGAGGTCATGAGCAAGGATCTGGTCTATTTCCACCTGGACGACGACGCGGAAGACGCCGCCCGCGCCTTCGAGCGCTACGACCTGGTGTCGGCGCCGGTGGTCGATCGCGAGCATAAGCTGCAGGGCCGGCTCGGCATCGATGCCATTGTCGATTACATCCGTCGCAAGTCGAATGAGGAACGTCTCGCCGAAGCGGGCCTCTTGGAAGAGGAAGACATTTTTTCCGGTGTCTGGAAGAGCGCCCAGAACCGCTGGTTTTGGCTCGCCATCAACTTGATCACGGCCTTCGTGAGCACCCGCGTCATCGGCCTGTTCGAGGACACCATCGTCAAGGTGGTGGCGCTCGCCTCGCTGATGCCCATCGTGGCCGGCATCGGCGGCAACACCGGCAATCAGACCAGCATGCTCATCGTGCGCTCCCTGGCGCTCGGGCTCATCAACGCCGGCAACGTCAAGCGGCTGATTATCAAGGAGCTGGGCATCGGCGTGCTCAACGGCTTGGTATGGGGTTCAGTGCTGGGCCTCCTGGCCTACGGGCTCTACCGCGATGCCGACCTGGGCCTGGTCATGGCGGGCGCCACGCTGCTCAACCTGGTGGTCGCCGCCATTATGGGACTCGCCATTCCCTTGATCCGCGACCGCATGGGGCTGGATCCCGCCGTGGGCACCAGCGTGCTGCTCACGGCCATGACCGACGGCATGGGATTCTTCATTTTCCTGGGCCTCGCGACCTTGTTCCTGAGATAGAGGACGATTCGGCCCATGACGCCATCGAGCCTGGATCCCTTGCGCTTACATTATCTGGGCCTTCGGAACTACGAATCCACCTGGCAGGCCATGCGCGACTTCACCGACCTCCGCGACGACGCGACGCTCGACGAACTGTGGCTGCTGGAGCATTATCCCGTTTACACGCTGGGGCTGAACGGCGATATCCGCCACCTGATCAAAGCCACCGAGCTGCCGGTCGTCCAGACCGACCGCGGCGGGCAGATCACCTGGCATGGCCCCGGTCAGTTGATCGCCTATCCCTTGATCGATTTAAGGCGAAAGCAGTTAGGCATCCGGGCCTTGGTGACGGCCCTCGAAAATTCGGTCATCGGCCTTCTCAAGCAATACGGCATCGCCGCCGAGGCGCGTCGGGAAGCTCCCGGCGTCTACGTCGCCGGTCGAAAAATCGCCTCGGTGGGGCTTCGCGTCCGCCGGAGTTGCAGTTACCATGGACTGAGCCTGAATGTGAACCCGGACCTTTCGGCCTTCGCCGCCATCAACCCTTGCGGCTACGCCGGGCTCGAAGTCACCAGCCTGGCCGAGCTGGGCATCGAAGCGCGGCCCCAAGACGTTGCCGCGCCTCTGGCCGTGGAGATCATGCAACGCCTGAGTTTTCGGTCCCTTGCCTCTTAAACTCTTTATTTTGAGAGAAGGGCGAGGGGATTTTCAAAAATAGCCCTTGAAGTCGACCATGCCCCATCGCGACCCCTATCTGGCCCCTTCCCGCCAAACTCCCGGCAGTCATCAACGGAACGCCGAGAAACTCAAGCGCATCCCCATCAAGGTCGTTCCACCGGAGGTTCCGCTCCAAAAACCCGACTGGATCAGGGTGCGCCTCGGCAACGGCGAGAGCGTCAACCGAGTCAAGCGCATCCTACGGGAGCGGAATCTCCACAGCGTTTGCGAGGAAGCCGCCTGCCCGAATCTTCCCGAATGTTTCGGCCACGGCACCGCCACTTTCATGATTTTGGGCGACATCTGCACCCGCCGCTGCCCGTTCTGCGACGTGGCGCACGGTCGTCCGCAGCCCCCCGATCCGACCGAGCCCGAGCATCTCGCCGAAACCATCCGCGAATTGGGCCTACGCTACGTGGTGATTACCTCGGTGGATCGGGACGATCTCCGCGACGGCGGCGGCGGCCATTTCGCCGCTTGCATCCGGGCCATCCGCCGACACACGCCGACCACCCGCATCGAAATCCTGGTCCCTGACTTCCGTGGCCGGCTGGACACCGCTTTGCAAATCCTCGCCGAAGCGCCGCCGGACGTGTTCAATCACAATCTGGAAACCGTTCCGCGCCTCTACAAGGCGGCCCGTCCCGGCGCCGACTACCAGATCTCCCTGAACCTTCTCGCCCGCTTCAAGGAGCGTCATCCGGAGGTCCCCACCAAATCCGGCCTGATGCTGGGCCTAGGGGAGGTTCTGGAAGAAGTCGAAGAGGTCATGGCGGATCTGAGGGCGCACGGCTGCGACATGCTCACTATTGGCCAGTATCTCCAGCCGAGCGCGGATCATCTGCCGGTGGCGCGGTATGCCACGCCGGAGGAGTTCGGACACTTGGCTGAAATCGGCCGGCGGCTCGGTTTCTCCACGGTCGCCAGCGCCCCATTGGTGCGCTCGTCCTACCATGCGGACCAGCAGGCGCACGACATACTAGATCTCTAACAATTTCTCCATGAAACGCCCAATCGCATTGGGCGGCTCGGGCTCCGGTTCAGCGGGCGGCGAACTGCTTGTCTGCCTCCTATCCCCTCACGCCTCCACATCCGTCGATGCAGCATCGGGAGGGGGTAGCGCCTGCGTTTGCAGGAGACGATCATCGCGCTCACGCAATAGCCAATAGACAATCCCTAGCGCCAGAGTTATGGCGGCTAAGCCAAACAGGGTTTCGGCGGTCGTCTCCTTGAGATCGAGGATAATGAATTTACGAGCCATCGCAAGCAGGGCGATGAGCATGATGACTTTCGTCTGAATGATGCTCTGTTGTCGGGTGACCACGTATTGGAGGGTATGGTTGAACTCGAGTGCGATCAAGACCGTCATGATTTCGCCAAAGACGTTCTGGAACGCCTTGTGGTCGAGCGGATCCAGGACGCCCAGCACGAGGCCACCGACGATTCCGGCAAATAAACGGAAAACGGCCACAACGATCACGAGCGTAGTCAGCAGCGTGAGCACAAGGGCAATCACGCTTTCGAAGCGCTGATAGAAGGTCATGAGGCTCCACGGCTCCGGTAAAAGGCTTCGCAAATTCACCTGGTTCATCGTCTCCTTGATTAATTCTTAGGCTTCATCGATCGCGAGCTTGGCGTCAGCCACGGCTTTCGGCGCCCCATGAATGGACGTGCGGGATCTCGCCGATGCGAGAGATGCGGCTAGACGGTCCATTTTTCCGGCAACGCGACGTGGCTGACGACATAGCGGTATTTGCCGGAGGCTTCCGGGGCGATGTTCTCCACCATGCTGATGTCCACCTTCACCGGCGCGCCCATCCTGTGGCGTAATTGAGCCACGATGCCGTCCTTGGCCTCATCCCGCCAAGCCGGTGCCGGGCAAATCAGCGCTTCGAGCCGATCGGTCGACCATTGAATGATTTTGAACGCCCGGATTCCCTCGACGGCCCGCAATACATAGATGAGGGACAGCGCGTGCATGACGGCGCCATCCGGGCGGACGATGAAGTCCGTGGTTCTGCCCACGACTTCCGAAATCACCGGCAGTCCGCGGCCCGCCTTGCAATGGTCGTCCGAGCGCCGCACCCTGTCGCCGGTGCGGTAACGGATGAACGGCTGAGCCTCCGAGCACAAGTTCGTGATGACCGCTTCGCCGATCTCGCCAGGGGCGACCGGCTTTTCCTGGCTGTCGAGAATCTCGAGAAGAATGGTCTCGCTGTTGACCAACAATTGGCCCTCGGGCGACTCAAGAGCGATCAAGCCGCCATCGCGGCACCCATACTCGTTCGCGACCGGCGCTTGGAAAACTTCCTGGATCACCCGCCTTTGTTCTGGAAGCAAAGGCTCGCCGGTGGTGCAGACCACCTTTAGCCGCCTGAGCTTGGGAGGCCGTCCCCGGCGTTTGGCGTGGGCGGCCAGAAGCCCGAGACTGCTGGCATACCCATACATACAGGCCGGATCAAAGGACTGAATTCTTTTGAGATATTCATCCATGGTTTGTTCCGACATGTCGAAGGCGTTCAACAGCAATTGGTTAAACAAGCGGTCCCGGACCGTTTTGATCAGATCGGTCTTGTTCAACTCGACCGGCGCCCCCCAGAGAAACACTTCCGGCTCCCCGACCTCCACCCGCCACCATTGTCGAGCCCGCATGCGGCAAGCCGCGTCGGCGGCTTGGCGAGCCCTTCCGTAAAAGAAGATCAAGGGCTCGCCGCTTGATCCGCCGGTGTTGTACCGATAAGTGCCGCCCGGAGCCTCCTTCCATACCAGCCTGTCCCGATGAGCGGCCGCGTCGGCCTTGTCCATGGTCGGCAGTCGTTGAAATTCCTGGAGGCTTAGCTCCTGGCTGGAGACCTTCTCCAGCCCGGCCGCCCGGATGCGCTCGGCGTGCCAAGGGCAATGCTCAAGCGCGGTGTGCAGCAGCTTTCGGAGGCTCCGCATCTGCAACCGCTCGATGTCTTCCCGTGACAACCACTGGGTTTTCTCCAGCTCGGCCAGATAGGCGAAGGTCGGTCGATTCAGCAGCTTCTCGTGAGCGGGAAAGAGCAGGCGTCGGACAAGATTCGAGTGCATGGTTTTCGGGTCGGGTTCGAAGTGATAATAGATACGCCGTTCAAGCCACAGCGGGAAGATCGAGCCGGCATGGCTGAATAATAGAGACGTCGCGGGCTCTGGGCCTGAAGTATTTTCAGGGACTCATCGGAGTTCGAGAAGTATTTTTCCCTGTTGCCGGCCTAGGGGCATTAATGCCATGCTGTGCAGGATTTTGCGAAGCGATCGCGATGAGGGCTAATGGAAAAGGATGAGTATTAGGGACGAATCGATATCCTGGATGGGTTTACCGGAAACGGCCTTACTCTGGGAGCAATTCGGCGATGAGTATCTAGTCTATAATTGCCGCTCCGGTGAAACTCATTTTCTCAATGCCACCGCGGCGGAAGTCCTTAAGTCGCTGCAAGCCGAACCCAGCACGCCGGGTGCTTTGGAGGCGCGAATTTGCGCCCTGTTCGACATGGAAGAGGGAGTTTCCGTCGCTCAATACGTCACCGGCCTGATTCAGGAATTCGATCATGCGGGATTGATTTGTCCGCTTCCCGTCTAAGCCTTCAACAATTGGCTCCGGCTGCCCTTTTCGCGCGCCTTCGGGGTTCGGGCCTGCGACTGGCAATGGGGCCGTTCATCGTGCAGGTACGCGCGCGCCTCGAATCCCTGGCGCAGCCGATGTACGTCCTGTACAGTGATTTTCCACTGGTCGATTCGGATTCTCTGACCGACTTCGATGTTGTGCTACAGTGTCCCCCTAATCTGCGGAGGTGGATTCAACCGCAGGTCTTGTTCAAACTCGATGGTCGAAGCCTGTTCGAGCCCTTTCCGCAAGATACGGCGTTTCCCCTCTTTGAATGGGGATTGAATTGGTGCGTCGCCCAACGCAGTCATCAATACCTCATGCTGCATGCCGCGGTGCTCGAGCGCGAGGGCCGGGCAATTCTGTTGCCGGCGACTCCCGGTTCGGGCAAGAGCACCTTGTGCGCCGCCTTGGCTTATCGAGGCTGGCGGCTGTTATCCGATGAATTCGGATTGTTCGACTTGGAACGCCGCGCGCTGGCGCCGTTTCCTCGGCCCGTGGCCTTGAAAAACCAGTCCATCGAGGTGATCCGTCGATTCGCTCCGGAGGCAGTGCTTGGCCCCTTGTTTCCGAAGACCCGCAAGGGCACTGTCGCTCACCTCCGCCCGCCCGCCTCCGCGGTACGTGGCATGGATGAGGCGGTTTTCCCGGCTTGGGTCGTCTTTCCCAAATTCACGATCGGCGCCCGATTGGCGCTCCGCGCCCTTTCCAAGGCCCAAGCCTTTTTGCGGCTGGCCCATAATGCGTTCAACTACGAAATCACCGGGGCCGAGGGCTTTCGGGCTGTGGGTGAGATTATCCGATCCTGCGGCTGCTATGACTTGAGCTATTGCGATCTGGATGAAGCAGTTGCCGAAATCGACCGGCTCACGGCATGAAGGATCGGCATTCGGTTCAACGACTCTATCGTTGCTTGTTTGCGGTCCTTGCAATGCCCGATCGGCTGCTGGACCTTAAGGAGAGGGAGTGGGACGACTTGCTGACTGTGGCCCGATCGGCGCGGCTATTCTCGCGCTTGGCGGCTGTCACGCAAAGCCATGGATTCATGCATCAGGTTCCCGCCAGGGTAGCCGGACACATGACCGCCGCCCTCCGGCTTGCCGCCCATCGACAGCAGAAAATGCTATGGGAACTCCAGCATCTGGAACGGGCCTTACGCGAGATTCAGATGCCAATTCTGGCTCTGAAAGGGATGGCCTATCTCATCGCGGATCTCACGGTGGCGAAGGGACGGATTTTCACCGATGTGGATCTCCTGGTGCCGCGCGCGGGACTGGCCGAGGTCGAGGCAACCCTCCAGGCCGGCGGATGGCGATCGGAAGCGCTGAACACCTACGACGAGCACTATTACCGGCAATGGATGCACGAAATTCCGCCACTGCAGCACCCTGATCGCGGAATCGAGGTCGACATCCATCACACCCTCTCGCCCTTGACCAGCCGAATCAAGGTCGACCCCACGCCTTTATTCGAGGCGGCGGTTTCGGTAAAGGGCTATCGCGTCCAAGTGCCGGCGCCTGCCGATATGGTGCTCCACAGCGCCATCCACCTCTTTTATGGGGGCGAATTCGAGCAGGGACTTCGGGATTTGTCCGATCTCGATTTCCTCATGCGTGAATTCGCAACACGCGATTCCGGGTTCTGGCAAGCCCTGATGACGCGCGCAGAAGCATTGAATCTGGAGCGGCCGCTGTTTTACGCCCTGAGGTATGCCTATCACCTAGTCGGCACCCCTATTCCGACCGGGATGCTTGCCAAAACCAGGCCCTTTGGGCCGGGGCGGACCGCTTTGAAAGCGATGGATGTGCTGCTCGGCGCGGCGCTGGTGTCGATCGCTCCGGGGGCGCGGACCATGGGCGCCCGATCCTTATTGTGGGTGAGATCACATTGGCTGAGGATGCCGCCAGGATTGTTGCTGCGCCATCTGCTGCGCAAGCTGGGTGGCCACCGAAAGCAGTCGGCTCAATAATTCATGGGCTAAGGTGCAAAATGTCTGGCCTTCTTCAGAAATAAGATTGGGCCTGTAAAGTCGCTGATCGCGGAATTTTGCTTGAACAAGGCGTCCATTCAGGCGGATGATTTACTCCAAGCGGCGCGGATCGAAAATGCGCTGAAGGTAAGGGAAATTTCAGCGAAATATACGGTCATAGGACCGTACGTTTCATTTACTTTAAAAGAGGCAACAACCCAAAACACATGACTACAGAGAAATTGCTTCAACTCGTATTGTCTACATTGGATAACGGCAAAGGACGCGATATCAAAATACTCGACGTTCGCGGCAAAACCAGCATCACCGACTTCATGGTGATCGCGAGCGGCACCTCGGAGCGGCATGTAAAATCCCTTGCCGGTCACGTGATCGAGGAGGCTAAAAATAATGAAATCCTGCCTTTAGGGGTGGAGGGCGGCAATCTCGGCGAGTGGGTCTTGGTCGATCTCGGCGATGTCATTGTTCATGTCATGAAGCCGCAGGTTCGGGAGTTTTATCAGCTCGAGAAGTTCTGGTACGGCGATTACGCCGCGAATTATGCCGTCGCGTCAGCGGCGCGCTGAGCGAAGCACGCGAAAATTCCGGCAAATCGCAAGGGCTTGATTTAGGCGATTGAGCCGAGAAATTTGGGCTTATCTGGCTGAATAAGTACCGGTTTGGTTTGGACGAGAGCGGGCGTGCGGGCTAGTCATGGATGTGCCTCGCGCGGCATGAATTGATATTCGCGCACCGGCCGCCCGCGGATAAGATGCTCCTGGATGATCCTTTCGAGCACCGCGGGAGTGCAGGAGTGATACCAGATACCCTCCGGGTAAACAACCGCGATTGGTCCCATCATACAAACCCGCAGGCAATTCGCCTTAGTGCGGGCAATCCCTCCCGCTCCGCTCAGCCTCAACTCGTCCAGGCGCCGTTTCAGGAATTCCCACGACTCGAGGCCCACCGCTTTGTCGCAACATTTAGGCTTGGTCTGATCGCAGCAGAGAAAAATATGCCGTTCGATCCGGTCGAGGCGCAGAGCCTCGGCCACTTTTCGCAAATTTTCGAGGGCGTCACGTTCCGCCATTCACAACTCCAAACTGATCCAGAAACATTGGCTCGCGGCAAGTTCCCGCGGCCAAACTCAAACTTCGCAACCGCTCTCGAGCGGGTCGTCGAGCCATATTGTCCTATGCTCGCCCGCGACCCTCAAAAAAATACGCCCATGAGCATAATTTTTTTGCCTGAACTTGGTCGGTCCTCAGAACCGTTCTAACGTGACCAAAGCCAATCTTTACTTCTACGCCGGCGCGTTCTCCATCGCGCTATAATGTCGGTTTTTCGGCCTGCATTGTCCATGTCTGACACGCTCTCGGAACTCAGTCGGCGGCGCACGTTCGCCATCATTTCCCACCCTGACGCCGGTAAGACGACGCTCACTGAAAAACTGCTGCTGTTCGGCGGCGCCATTCAGCTCGCGGGCTCGGTCAAGGGCCGCAAGGCCGCGCGCCACGCCACCTCCGACTGGATGGAGATGGAGAAGCAGCGCGGCATTTCCGTCACCACCTCGGTGATGCAGTTCGAGCACAAAGGCCGCATCTTCAACCTGCTGGATACCCCGGGCCACGAGGACTTCTCGGAGGATACCTACCGCACCCTGACGGCGGTGGATTCGGCCTTGATGGTGATCGACAGCGCCAAGGGCGTGGAAGAGCGCACCATCAAGCTGATGGAAGTCTGCCGGCTGCGGGATACGCCCATCCTGACCTTCATCAACAAGCTGGACCGGGAGGGACGCGAACCCATCGAACTTCTGGACGAGATCGAGCGCATCCTCAAAATCCAATGCGCGCCCATGACCTGGCCCATCGGCATGGGCAAGCGCTTCAAGGGCGTCTACCACCTGTACGAGAACGCAGTGACCCTGTTCAGCCCCTCGCATGGCGACCGCATTATCGAGGGCGAGCGCATCGACGGCCTGGATAACCCCAGACTGGAGGAAATCCTCGGCGACCAAGCGGACGAGCTGCGCCTGGAAATCGAACTGGTACAGGGCGCCAGCCACACTTTCGATCACCAGGCTTATTTGGCCGGCAAGCAGACCCCGGTGTTCTTCGGTTCGGGTATCAATAACTTCGGAGTGCTGGAACTCCTGGACGCCTTCGCGGAGTATGCCCCGCCGCCGCAGCCCCGCCAGGCCCGGGAGCGGCGGGTGATGCCGGAGGAAGACAAGTTCACCGGCTTCGTCTTCAAGATCCAGGCGAACATGGACCCGGCCCATCGCGACCGGATCGCCTTTCTCCGCATTTGCTCCGGCAAGTACGCCAAGGGCATGAGGATGCACCACGTCCGCCTCGGTAAATCGGTGCAGATCGCCAATGCGCTCACCTTCCAGGCCGACAGCCGGATCAACGTGGAGGACGCCTGGCCCGGCGACATCATCGGCCTGCACAACCACGGCACCATCCAGGTGGGGGACACTTTCACCCAGGGCGAGAGCCTCAAATACGAGGGCGTGCCTTACTTCGCCCCGGAACTGTTCCGCCGCGTGGTGTTGAAGGACCCGTTGCGGGCCAAGGCCCTGCAGAAGGGTTTGCAGCAGTTGACGGAGGAAGGCGCGACCCAGTTGTTCAGACCGCTCAAGAACAATGATCTGATCCTGGGCGCCGTGGGCGTGCTCCAGTTCGACGTGACCGCTTTCCGCCTCAAGTCGGAATACAACGTGGAATGCGTGTACGATGCCGTGCCGGTCACCACCGCCCGTTGGGTAAGCAGCGCCGATCCCAAGAAGCTCGAGGAATTCAAGCGCAAGGCTTTCGACAATCTGGCGGAGGACGGCAGCGGCTATCTCGTTTATCTCGCCACCAGCCGCGTGAACTTGGCGCTCACGGAGGAACGCTGGCCGGACATCCAATTCAAGGCGACGCGGGAGTTGTAGACGGCACGCGGCGCGAGAGGGCCGGACTTCAGGCCGTTCCTCCTAATGAGGTTCGGGCCGCCCTCGAGCGAGGACTAGCGGATTTTTCGCTCGAGCCGCTGCCTTCGCTGTTCCAGCCGTGCGGCCTCTCCGGCCTGCCTTTGCTGAAGTCGGTTTTCCCGAAGGTCGAAGCGTTCCTGTAGCCGCTGCTCCCGCAGTGCTTCTCTCTGCTGTAGCCGCTGCTGCATGGCTCGCTGGGCTTCCTCGGAAGCGCCGCGGCGTTCCATGCGCTCCAGCCGCTGCTGCTCCAGGCGGTCGAATCTTCTGTCGATCCGGTTTTGTTGCTGCGCCTCCTGCTCCCGAAGACGCTCGATCTGTCGCGGAAACACCCGCTCGTTGCGCTCGATCTTACCTTCCAGGCGGTCGAGCCGCTGCTGCGGCGTAGGCGGAGGGGGCTGCTCGTTGCGAGGCTCACCGCGAGGGTGCGTAGACCAGGAAGGATCTCGGCGGTAGTAACCGCCGTAACCGGGATAGCCGCGATAGCCGTAATCCGGATAATATCGAGGATAGCTTCCATAATAGCCGCCATAGCCATAATCCGGATAGTATCCGGGATAGCTTCCGCGATAGCCGTAATTTCCACCATAGTAATCGGCACAACCCGAAGCCGCGAGGGTCAGGCATAAAAGCGAAAAAAGACGTGCGGCGGAACTTTTTTTCATTGCAATCCTCCGGCTGCCATGTTCGCAGCCGAATAGTAAGCCAGCGGACCTGAATTCGGACTGAACCCTCGCGTTATGAGAGGCGCAGTCCGATGTGAGTCGCCGGCCGAGCCGAGGACATTCTATTTACAGCATCATCGTCGCCAGTATGCCCAGTCCTACGGCAAGTCCGAGCGCCAGGGGGATGAGAATTAGCATTGTCCCCAACACGGCGGCGATTTTCGCCAGCCAGCCCAGTTCTTTCCACCATTGGATCAGTCTGCTGCGGATGTCTCTGGACCAGGTATGGAGAATATGCCTATAGAGATCGCAATAATCCTGAATGGTTTCCTTGAGCCTGCGGTTCCAGACGATAGACTTTCTTAGCAGAAGATAGAACAGCACCAAAAGTATCGTGAGACCGACATAGGCCGTGACCATTTGCGCCGTTCCCGGGGTCATGCCCAGGAATTCGAAGGCCGTGTCCATGAGCTCTTCGACGACTTCCATCCCCAGATGGGCCGTTTCGAGTAAAAAATGTCCGAGCAGGTCGTAATACGAGATGATCACGACCACAACGACCGCGAACGCCCCTAGCAAAAAGAGCCCGCGGGCGGGTGAGAGATTGCGCTGCTGCCAGCGGGGTTGTTCGGACGCAGGAGGCGGTGATGCTGAGGAGGAATTCTCTGTCGATATGCTCATACGGGCCTCGCAGATAATAATTTTTATAAGTAGGCAGTGCGCTATTGTGACTCTGAAAGCCAGGTTTCGGCAAAGCGTGGAGATTGCAATTGTAAAAAACTGCCGAGACCGCCGAAACGCGCAAACCGCCTCTTAGGCGGCTTTTATGCGCCGTGAGTTCCGCCGTGAGGCGGACACCGAGGATAGCGCGGCTCTACTGGCCAGCTTGAAAAGTCAGTACGGCCGCGGAATCAGAGGGAAGCTCATTGCCGCGCGGAAGGAAACCCGGAAACTGTGAGCCGGGACCTCTCGGGTTAACGTTGAAGGCCCGCTCCCGGCTTAGGTTCAGGACTGGATCAGATGCCGTAGCACCACCGCCAAATCGGCCAGGCCCGCCACCAGGTTGGCCTCGATTTCCACCAAGGTGATTTCGCCCGCCTGCTTGCCCGCTGCCCAGTTGGCGACCACGGCACAGCAAGCGTAGTCCAGGTCTAGCTCGCGGGCGAGAGCGGCCTCCGGCATCCCGGTCATGCCCACCAGATCGCAGCCGTCCCGCTCCAAGCGGACGATTTCCGCAGCCGTTTCCAGCCGAGGGCCCTGGGTGCAGCCGTAAACCCCGCCGTCGATGACGGCGATTCCGGCCACCTTGGCGGCGGTCAGCACTTTTTCCCGAAGCCATTGGCTGTAAGGCCGGGTGAAATCGATGTGAGTGACGTGTTCGAGATCGTCCTCAAAAAAGGTGTGGGCCCGACTGTAGGTGTAGTCGATGATCTGATCAGGCATGACGAGCCTGCCGGGGATCATGTCGGCGCGGATACCGCCCACGGCGGCCACCGCCAGGACGCTGGTTACGCCGACGTGTTTGAGCGCCCAGAGGTTGGCGCGGTAATTAACTTTATGCGGCGGATTGATGTGGGGGTCGCCGTGGCGGGCGAGGAACACCATCTCCTGCTCGTGCAGGCGGCCGAATACCAATGCCGCGGAAGGCTCGCCGTAAGGGGTGCTCACCCGCTCACGCCGTTCGATTTCCAAGTGGGCCAGACGGGTGAGGCCCGTGCCGCCGATGATGGCCAGTTGAGACATGCGTTATGTCCTCTTTCAGTATACGGTCTTGCAGGCGAATATCCCCGGCCAGTTGCGGAGATAATTCTTGTAATCCATGCCATAACCAAAGAGGTAGCGGTTTTCGGTTTCCAATCCCACGAAGTCGGCCCGGCAGGGTTTTTGGCGGCCCAATTGCTTGTCCACCAGCACGGCCGTGTAGACGGCTTCCGCGTCTTCGGCAAGGCACCAGCGACGGATTTCCGCCAGAGTAATGCCTTCGTCCAGCACGTCATCGACAATCAACACGGTACGGCCCCTCAAGGGGATGCCAGGCTTGTGCAGCCAGCGCATTTCGTTCCCCTGGGTTTCACCTTGGTAGCGGCCGGCCTTAATGGAGTCGATTTCCAGAGGGAAATCGAGCCGCAGGACCAGCTTGGCCGTTGGAATGATGCCACCGTTGAGAACCGAAACGATCAGCGGATTGCGGTCGGCGAGGCGGGCAGCGATGGCTTCCGCCATCTCGGCGATGGCGGCCTCCACCTGCGCTTCGGGGTACAGGCAGTCGGCTTCGGCGGCCACGCGCCGGACTTCGTCCAGTATTGTCATGTCCGTGTGGAATTCTCGTGGGAGACAAGGAGACGGGCGGCCGCGCGCCATTCGTCGCCGGCCAGGAGCGCCGCCCGATCGATGGGGAAGCGTCCGCGCATCCGTTCCAGGCGCTCGGCCCGGCGGGGGTCGAGCGCTATCCCGGACAAGGCTTCGAGCACCTGCCCGGCGGCTCCGGGGGCGTTGCAGACCAGCACCATATCGCAGCCGGCCTCAAGCGCCCGCCGGGCCCGCTCGACGTAATCCCCGGCATAAGCCGCGCCGGCCATGGACAGGTCGTCGCTGAACACGGCGCCCTCGAAGCCGAGCCGGCGGCGCAACACCTCCCGTATCCAGAAAGGCGAAAATCCCGCCGGCCGCTCGTCGATCTGTTCGTAAACCACGTGGGCCGGCATGACGCCCTCGATTCCCTCCTCGATCAGGGTCCGGAACGGCAAGAGGTCGCGGGCCTCGATTTCGGCCAGGGAACGGTGATCCACCGGCAGGGCGAGATGGGAGTCTTCCGCGACGCCGCCGTGGCCCGGGAAGTGCTTGCCTACCGCCGCCATGCCGGCCTGCCGCATGCCCTTGACGAAAGCCAGGGCGAGTTGGGCGGCCCGTTCGGGAGCGGCGGAAAAGGATCGATCGCCGATGACCTGGCTGATGCCGCATTCCACGTCCAGCACCGGCGCGAAGCTGAAATCCACGTCCACCGCCCGCAATTCCGCCGCCATCAGCCAACCGGCGGTTTCGGCCAGGCCGGCAGCGGTCTGGCCGCTGCGCCAAGCTTGGTCGTAGCGAGCCGCCGGCGGAAGGCGGGTGAATCCCTCGCGGAAACGCTGCACCCGTCCCCCCTCGTGGTCCACGGCCACCAGCAGCTCGGGTCGAATGGCACGGATATCGGAAATTAGCCGGGTAAGCTGTTCCGGCGTCCGGTAATTGCGGCTGAACAGGATAACGCCGCCCGCCGCGGGGCTCTGCAGCTTGTCTTTCTCGTCGGGCGTCAAAACGATGCCTGACAGATCGAGCATGATAGGGCCCAGCGGGGAGTTTGCTTTCATGCAAGCGGACAGCGTAGGTTCGAGGGTTTGGGATTTTTTACGAGACGCAAGCCGTACTCAGCTTAGCCTTGGCATCGCTTGCCACGGTCAAGGGCCGAGAGCTTCCTTGCGGCGCTGCTTCTCCTCGTAGGCCTTGAGCTGTTCCGGAGTCGCCTCGGGTTGAAACCGGGCCTTCCATTCGGAATAAGGCATGCCGTAGATGATTTCCTGGGCGGCTGGGTAATCCAGGTCGATGCCTTTTTCCTTGGCCGCCGCGCCGTACCATTTGGCCAGGCAGTTGCGGCAGAAATCCGCCAGCACCATCAGGTCGATGTTCTGCACCTCGGGATGTTCCCGAAGATGCTGGATGAGGCGGCGGAACGTGGCGGCTTCGAGTTCGAGGCGGGTTTGTTCGTCCATAGGAGTAACCGATGAGTCATGAGAGCCGTTGGTCGGAGTACGAAATGCTAGGTGGCCGATGCCATCGAGTTCAATCAAATATTGTGTATCATACGCTTCGAATTGGTAAAGCCGCAGAGCTTCTCATCCCGCGAGAGCGCAAGCGCCTCCGCCACACCCGTACTTGAATCATGAAGTTATTATTCGATTTTTTTCCCATCCTGCTGTTTTTCATTGCTTATAAAGTCGCTGACATCTATGTGGCGACCTTGGCCGCCATCGCCGGCTCGGTCGTGCAAGTAGGGCTCACCTGGTTCAGGACCCGTCAGATTGAGACCATGCATCTCGTCTCGCTGGTGCTCATCGTCGTTTTCGGCGGCGCGACCTGGTTCCTCAGAGACGAGCTCTTCATTAAATGGAAGCCGACCGTACTGAACGGACTGTTCGCCTTGGTATTTTTGGCGAGTCAGTTGTTCGGCGAGCGCACCGTCATCGAACGCATGCTGGGTGGCCAGTTGGAGCTTCCGAGGCCGGTCTGGCGTCGATTGAATTTGGCTTGGGCGCTGTTTTTCATCGTGGTGGGTGCCGCGAACCTCTTCGTGGTTTACACCTTCAATACCGAGATTTGGGTGAATTTCAAATTGTTCGGTATGCTGGGCTTGACCATTCTGTTCGTGATTCTTCAGTCGGTTTATCTTTCCCGCTATCTGCCGGAACCCAAAAAGGAGTGACCGAGTGCTCTATGCCATTTATTGCGAAGATGTCCCGAGCAGTCTGCCGCTCCGGCAACAATCTCGGCCGGCTCATCTCGAACGGCTGCAAGCGCTGCAAGCGGAAGGACGACTGCTCCTGGCCGGGCCTTTTCCGGCCATTGATAGCGAGGATTCAGGTCCGGCCGGCTTCACGGGCAGCCTGATCGTGGCCGAATTCGAGAGCCTTGAGGCCGCCGAAGCCTGGGCGGATCAGGATCCCTACCGTCAGGCGGGCATCTACGCCAAGGTGACCGTCAAACCCTTCAGAAAGGTTTTTCCCCAATGATCGATCGTGTCGAGAAAATCAGAACCCGACTGGAAGAAGTCCTCGCCCCGCTGCATCTTCAAATCACCGACGACAGCGCGGCCCATGCCGGCCATGCGGGCGTCATCGCGAGCGGTGGCGGACATTTTTCCGCCCTCATCGTATCTGCCGCCTTCGAGGGGAAAAGCGCCGTGCAGCGGCACCAATTGGTGTACCGGGCGCTGGGCGATTTGATGCGCACCGACATCCACGCCTTCAGCATCAAGGCGTTTACTCCCTTGGAATATCAACAACTTTAAGGATCATACCGCATGAAAGCCTATTCGCTTATTGCCGCCTTGGCGAGCACTCTACTGATCGCCGGATGCGACAAGCCCGATACCAGGGCGCCCGGGACTTCGGCTCCGCCCCCCCAAGCGGCGGCTAACCTCGACGATGCCGCCGCCATCGTGAACGGCAAGCCCATCAGCAAGGCTTCCGTAGAAATCGTACAGGCTGAGATCAGCCAGCGCCGAGGCGGCAGCAGCATTCCGGAAGACAAGATCGTGGAGGAATTGATCAAGCGCGAGCTGCTCCGTCAGGAGGCGGAAAGCGAGGGGCTCGCCAAGGACCCCAAATTTGCCGCACGGGTGGAAAACGCCCAGCGCATGGCCCTCTCACAAGCGGCAGCTGAACGCTTCATCAATACCGTCCAGATTACCGATGAAGATCTTAAAAAGGAGTATGAGCAACGCATCGGTTCGATGAAAGGCACGGAGTTCAAGGCCAGACATATCCTGGTCGACTCCGAGAAAGCCGCCAAGGACGTCATCGCGAAACTTCAGAAAGGCGAAAAGTTCGACGTTTTGGCCAAGAAACAGTCGAAAGATCCCGGCTCCAAGGACAAAGGCGGCGATCTTGGCTGGTTCAACCCCCAACAGATGGTGCCGCCCTTCTCCCAGGCCGTAATTGCCCTGAAGAACGGCGAGATCACCAAAACTCCCGTGCAAAGCCAATTCGGCTGGCACGTCATTCAGAGGGAAGACTCTCGCGAACAGACCCCTCCGCCATTCGATGCCGTGAAGGATCAACTGCGCTCGCTGATCCAAACGCAGAAGTTACAGCAACATTTAGCGGACTTGCAGGCCAAGGCCAAGATCGAGAACCGGGTGCCGCCCAAGCCTCCGGAGCCGCAGGCCCCAGCCGGCACGCAGGGATCGGGAGCCAATGGCAGCCCCGAAGCGGGAAAACCAGCAGCCCCGCCCGCCGAGCCGCCGCAACC
>CADDYU010000070.1 GCA_902810705.1 Methylococcaceae bacterium | reverse complement strand
GCGCTTGCCGTTTCGATGCGTGCGACGCAGGACCTGCAGTGCTCGGCCTTCAAAGGGATGGCCGCGGCGGATAATGATGACTGACTGCGGAAAGTCTTTGGAACGGGTAGTGTGTGGTGGTTTCCTTTGATCGGATCAATCACGACATCCTGATGGATCGCCTGGCCAAACGGATCAGCGACAAGGCCGCCCTGTGGCTGATTCGCTGATACCTGGAGGCGGGCGTCATGATGGATGGCGTGATTGTCGCTCGAGACGAGGGAACGCCGCAAGGCAGCCCGCTTACGCCTCCAACAATCTTACAAAACCCTGGTCTGAGTTCTCATCGGAGATTGAACGCGCTCGCTTGAAGGAGCGCTACGGTGAAGGTTTCGGTGGTGCGCCGCTACGAACGTCCCTGAGCGAGCTCGCTTGTCCAGCAACGGACCGGAGGGAGAATCGCGATGGATCGGAGCAAACGCCAGGGGCAGGCCCCGTTGGAGGTGACGATCATGTATGAGCCCAGCCGCCTGGCCGCAGATCATTTGGCGGAGGCTTACCGTCAAGTGGTGCCGCCCCACGGGTCCAGACGAAACGCCGACCGGCCCCGGTCAGCGGATGACGTCCTAGTGGAAATCCGGGCCTCGGCTCGGCATCAGAGGTCGCCGTCATGACAGCACTTCAGGTAGCGCTATATGCTCGGGTCTCGTCGGAACAGCAGGCTCAGGCGCAGACGATCGACAGCCAGGTGGCCGCCTTGTGCGAGCGGATCGAACGCGATGGCGCCCGCGTGAGTGCCGAGCAAGAATATCTGGACCCGGGGTACGCGGCTCAACACTGATTCGCCCCGCCCTGGAGCGGTTGCGCGATGCAGCGGCCGGCGAGATCGATCGGCTGTATGTCCTGGCACCTGACCGGCTAGCGCGGAAGTATGCGTATCAGGTCATGCTTGTCGATGAGCTGCAGCGCGTTGGAATCGAACTGGTGTTTCTGAATCAAGCGGTAGGCTAGTCACCGGAAGAGGAATCGCTGCTCCAGGTCCAAGGCATGATCGCCGAATACGAACGCGCCAAAATGCTGGAACGCAGCCGCCGCGGCAAGCGGCACAAGGCCCGGCAGGGCGTGGTGGATGGGTTGGGTGGGGCGCCTTATGGCTACCGCTATATCCCGGCAGCCGAAGGCGGAGGGTCAAGCCCGCTACGAGATTGTGGAGGGACAGGCTCACGTGATTCGGCAGGTCTTCGATTGGGTGGGGCGAGAGCGCTTGAGTCTGGGCGAGGCCAAACGGTGGCTGACCGCCGCCGGGGTGCCGTCCCCGCGCGGCAAAACTTGGTGAGATCGCCCGACCCTTTGGGGCATTTTGAAGAATCCGGCCTATCAGGGTCAGGCGGCATTTGGCAAAACCCGCTCTGGGACCCTGAGATCCCGATTGCGGGCGCACCGCGGCCGGCCCTTACACCCCGAAGTGGCGGCTCGGTGTATGACGTCCCGGCGGAAGACTGGGTCTTGATCCCGGTGCCCGCGATCGTCAGTGAAGACCTCTTTGCCACGGTCCAGACGCAGTTAGAAGACAACCGTCGGTAGGCACGCCAGGATCAGCGGAGAGTCCGTTACCTGCTGCAGGGGTTAGTGGTCTGTGCTGGATGTGGGTATGCCTACTATGGCAAAGCCATTAGTCCGAGCGCCCGCAAGGGCCATCCGTGCGATTATGCCTACTACCGCTGTGTCGGCAGCGACGCCTACCGCTTTGGTGGCCAGCGCCTGTGCTGGAATACTCAGGTCCGTACGGATCGGCTCGATGGGGCAGTCTGGCAGGAAGTCTGTCGCTTGTTGAAAGACCCTCGGCGTCTGGCCGAAGAATACGCCCGTCGCCTACAGGCACTGCAAACCGCACCGGGTGAAGCCGAAGTATTGGGGATCGAGACCCAGATAGCATATCCTCGCCAGGGGATCGAGCGGTTGATCGATGCCTATGTCGAAGGCCTGATCGACAAGACGGAAGCCGAGCCTCGGATCCGCCGCTTTAAAGAGCGTCTGCAAGCTCTGGAAACCCAGGCGATGCAGTGCCGCACGCAGGCCCAGCAGCACGCTGAATTACAACTAGTGATCGGCCGGTTGGAAGAATTCAGCGCGAAAGTGAGGACGGGCCTTGGCCACCTCGACTGGTTCGGCCGCCGTGACCTGATTCGCACTCTGGTCAAACGGGTCGAGATTGACCGGGAACGGATTAACGTCATCTTCCGCATCGAGGAACCCACATTGCCCTCGAGAGAAGGCCCGTTTTGGCAAGATTGTTGGAGGCGTGCTGTCTCCGTTGCTGGCCAACGTCCTGCTGGACGATGTGGATCGCGCCTTGGCCCAACGTGGGCACCGATTTGCCTGCTATGCCGATGACTGCAACGTATACGTTTGCAGTCAGAAGGCTGGCGAGCGGGTGTTGCGTTGGATGCGCAAGCTGTATGTGCAGCTTCACCTCCGGGTGAACGAATCGAAGACCGAGGTGGGCTCAGTCTTTGGCCGCAAGTTCCTGGGCTACTTACTGCCTTCGGCGGTGGTCAGGGGATACGGTCAAGATTGCGGTTGCTCCCAAGGCCATCAAGACGTTCAAGCAGCGCATCAAGACCATCACCAAGCGGGTCGGTGGCAAGAGCATGGCCCAGATCGCAGCACAGATGCGGGAATACCTGCCGGGGTGGAAGTCCTACTTCCGCTTGGCGCAGATCCCTCAGACGTTCAAGGATCTGGACTCATGGATCCGCCACCGCCTCATGGCCATCTAGCTCAAGCACTGGCGCGTCGGAACCACGGTCTACAGCCGTCTCCGAGGACTCGAAGCGTCTCACGAGTTGACGGCCCTTATTGCCGGGGGAGCCGGTAGCTGGTGGGGCCACAGTAAGGCTGGGCTGAACCGCGTCCTTACGGTCAAATACTTCGACGAACTTGGCTTCCCCCGACTCACATGACCTCAATGTCTCGAACCGCCTGGTGCGGACCCGCATACCAGGTGGTGTGGCAGGGGCGCAGCTCACCGCCACCCCCTATGCCGATCAATGATGCGTCCCTACGTTAGCGGCAAGCTAATGCACTTCCACAAGGCCTTGACGTCGGTACTGATCAGGCCAGGCCCGGACAAGGCATCCCTTTTCCCCCGGAGTTTGTCGTGCCCCCCGGATGCGACGGAGAAGCAGAGCTGCAAGCTGAACGTTGCCAAGCGCTACCTGGCCGCGCATGGCCGGATCTGGCAAGGTTGCAGACGTCGTCCTGAAGGACGACCTGTACTGTCACGAGCCGTTCTGCCGCAGCCTGCAATCTCTGGGGCTGGACCTCATCCTGGTTTGCAACCCCGAATCTCACCCTACTTTCTACGAGCGGTTGGCGCACCTGGAGCGTAACAAGCGCCATCGGCACCTTCTCGTGCACGCGCTGGACAGGCAAGTGCCGCAAGACCGGCACCTACCGCTATACGGAGGCGCTGCTGCGCGACGCCGACGGTGCCCCGGCGGTCAACTAGGGCGAACTCGTTACCACCGACGAAAGCGGCAAGATGCTGTGCCGCAGCGCCTCGCCACTAACCTCGCAGTGGACCGCGGCAACGCCGCTCAGATAACCGAGGTCGGCGCAGCCGTTGGAAAATCGAGAACAAGAACAATAACAATAACATTCTAAAAACCAAGGGCCACCAGTTCGAATACAACTACGGTCACGACAAGCAATACCTGTCGTCCTTGCTGGCCAGCCTCATCCTTCGGGAAAGCCGCTGTTGCCACCGGAGAAGGTGCAGGAGATTTTGACTTTGACGCTGACCGGAAAACCGGCTGGGACCACCCACTTGACTTGTCGCACACTGGCAGAACACGTCGGGGTGTCGCGGATATCAGTGTAAACCCGCCCCGGCTTTATCGGAGGCTCCAGCTTTTGAGAGTATGGAGCCATGAAGACAATGACACATTTCTCACCGGAGGTTAGGGAGCGGGCCGTTCGCCTGGTGCGGGAGCCTCACGGCGAGCATGAATCGCCAGGGGCGGCGGATTGGTCGATTGCCGCCAAGAGCAGCGGCACGGTGGAACGGCTGATGCGGCGGCTCGGCTTGAAAGGGGCGTGGCATGCCGGTCAAGACTACGTGCGGTGACCGGGGTGCCCCTTGCCCGCAGGACCGGGTCAACCGCCCATTCAAGGTAGATCGCCCGAAGGCGTTGTGGGTCGCCGAGTTCACGTACGTGGCCACTGGCCAGGGCTTGGTCTCCGTGGCTTTCGTCATCGACGTATTCGCCCGGTCTATCGTCGGCTGGAAGGTCTCCGGCTCCGCCCGCGCCGACTTCGTGCTGGACGCGCTGTAGTAAGCCTTCATCCGGTCAAGGCCACCATGACGATGTCTCTCCCCCAGGGCCGCTCGCGAATGGCGCGGCAAGCGTCGTAGCCGTTCATCTTCGGCATTCCGATGTCGAGCAGCGCCGCGCGGGGACGATGGCGCCCTGCCGCCTCGATCGCCTCCAGGCCGTCGCAAGCCGTCTCGACCTCGTTGCCGGTCATCCGCCACAGCATGGCGAGCGACTCGGCATTGTCCTCAATGTCGTCCACGACGAGGATGCCGAGCCGTCACCGGCTGGGAGAGGTTCCGGCTCTCCGGTTGAAGCGATTGCGGAGCCGGTATCCCAGCAAGGGCGGGCGCACGCTGAACTCGCTCCCGCGGCCCGGGCCTTCGCTCCTGACCTCGACGCGTCCGCCGTACATCTCGATCAAGCCCCCCACCAGCGAAAGACCGATGGCGAGTCCGCCTTGGGAGCGATCGAGGGCGGATCTCACTTGAGTGAACATCTCGAACAGATAAGACAGATGTTCGGGCGGGATGCCGATGCCCGTGTCCCTAATTCTCACTACCGCGTCCGTTCCATCCCGCTCGCCGCTCAGCGAGACATGGCCCCTCGGCTCGGTACTTGCAGGCGTTGTTGAGAGGATTCGAGAACACCTGCGCGAGCCGCACCGGATCGGCGTCCAGCTCGATGGGCTGCGGCGCAGGGGATTTGTTGGCGCCGGTCAAGATCTACGCCGCTTCGGCGTAAATTCCCCCCGGCCGGGGGTAGCTTCTACAAACCAAGGCGATCTAAGCTCAAGCTGTAGCAAACGTCAGGACCGCCCGGCCTCTTGAGGAAAGAAGAGGTCGTCGCGCTCTAGGGATTTCAGGAGAATTGTCATGCCAAGCTTGCCTTCGTGGGGCCGTCTCGCGTCCGTTCCGATCTGGCTGCTCACGCTTGGCGCTAACGCGAATCCGCCCGCTTCCGCTCAAGGCGGCGGGAACGATGTCCCAGCCGTCGAGGTAAGGGTACAGTCCACCGAGTTCGCCTACGAGCCCAAAATCATCACCGTCGAGACCGGACGCTCCATACATTTGATATTGGACAACCACCTCGGCACCATCGAACACGAACTCTCGATTCCGGCCTTTGACGTGCACTTGAAAGCGCCGGCGGGGAAGACGAGCGACCGTCGCCTCGTCTTCGACCGTCCCGGCGAGTATCCCTTCGAATGCCCTCTGCCGGGCCATACCGAGGCCGGCATGCTGGGCGTGCTCGCGATCAGTGGCGCGGCGGGCGCTGCCCAGGCGGCGAGGGCCGAAACGCCGGGTGGGGGAAGGATCGAGCCGCTACCCGCGGGCTTGTCCCGCCTGCCTCCGCCCGAGATCGCCCCGCCGGTCACGCGAAAACATCCCGCAACGGTCCGGGTGGCCTTGGAGGCCAGGCCGGTCACGGGACTTCTCGCGGACGGCGTCGGTTATCGATACTGGGCCTACAACGGCACGGTGCCAGGGCCCATGATCCGCCTGCGCCAGGGCGATACGGTCGAACTGACCTTCAAGAATGCCTTGGACAGCCCGCTCACCCACAGTCTCGATTCCCACGCGGTGACGGGTCCCGGGGGTGGGGGCAAGGTGACCCAGACTGCTCCGGGCGAGACCAGCGTTCTCCGCTTCAAGGCGCTCAAGCCCGGCGCCTACGTCTATCACTGTGCCTCGCCCATGATTCCCCATCACATCGCCAAGGGTTTGTACGGCTTGATGGTGGTGGAACCGCCCGACGGCTGGCCGAAAGTCAACCGGGAGTTCTACGTCATGCAGGGGGATTTTTATCTCGGCGGCGATCCGCCTCAGTCAGGGCTCTATGAAGGCTCGGTCGCCAAGCTGCTGACCGAGAAGCCGGATTATGTGGTATTCAACGGCAGCGTTGGCGCCTTGGCCAAGGAGCACGCGCTCAAGGCCAAGGTCGGCGAAACCGTGCGCATCTTCTTCGGGGTTGCGGGACCGAATCTCCCCTCCAGCTTCCATGTCATCGGGGAAATGTTCGACCGCGTCTACCCTGAGGCGGGCTCGCAATACGTGAGCAATGTCCAGACCACACTGGTGCCGGCGGGCGGCGCGGCGATCGTCGATTTCAAGCTGGAGTACCCGGGCACCTATATCCTCGTGGACCATAGCCTGGCTCGGCTGCAGAAGGGCGGGGCTGGTTTCTTGGAGGTGGAAGGCCCGGCCGATCCGGCCATCTTCGAGGCGGTGCAGGCAGGCCACGGCGGCGGTGCCGGCCATTGAGCGGGGTTTTCCGAGGGGAGCTGCCCAGCAAGCGAGAGAGCATCGAAAAGCTTCGCGTGGCGCGGCACGATGCTCATGCCTGCGGCGCCGTCCGTCAAGAAGACGCGCGATCCGCTTTTGAACTTGATTGGCCTTTCAGGAAAAGAGGCCTACATTCGCTAAAAAGGAGTTTCCATGAGCTACTCCACGCATCCCCTTGGCCGCATCGCTTGCACCATTTTATGGTTGGTTACACCGCTCAGCGTAGCGGCCGTTCTGTTCTCCAATGCTGCCCTGGCTGTCGAGGCCTCGGCGCCCAATGTTCTATTCATTCTAGACGCCTCGGGCAGCATGCGGGAGAAGGTCGACAACCAGGAAAAGCTGACGGTCGCCAAGCAGGTCATGACCAACCTGGTGAAGGAACTGCCCGATGAGGCCAACGTCGGTCTTGAATTGTTCGGGCATCGAAAGCGGGGATCCTGCGATGATATCGAAACCGTCGTGCCGGTGTCCCCGCTCGACAAAAACAGGCTGGTGGGCAAGATTCAATCCATCGACGCCAAGGGAGAGACACCCATCGCCGCCGCCCTCCGGACTGCGGGGGAGCAACTGAAGACCAAGGAGGAGGAAACCACGGTGGTGCTGGTGAGCGACGGCAAGGAGGAGTGCAGGGGAGACCCCTGCGGAGCGATCCGGGACCTAAAGGCGCAGGGGCTGAACGTTAAGGTGCACGTGGTGGGCTTCGATGTCGGCGCGGAAGAGAAGAAGCAGTTGTCCTGTATCGCCGAAGCCGGAGGCGGGTCGTACTTCTCCGCCAAGAACGCCGCGCAGTTGAAGGAGGCCTTGGCCCAGGTCCGGCGGGCGGCGATCGAGCAGGCGCCAGCGGTACCGGCCGCCCCTAAAATGCCGGTGCTTCCCAAGGGAGGGATTAATCTCGAGTCCGCCGTGCCTTTGCCGCTGGGCGATTATGTTGCGGATCGCGAGATCAAAGGTAATTACGAATATTTTTCTGTCAAGGTCAAAGCTGGACAGTCTTTAATTGTCTATGCCCGTGCGCCTGATACGATGTATTCTGCGTTTATAGGTACTGGCGCATACATTTATAACGAACGAAAGGAAGCACTTGCAGGAGATTACATTTTACGGGCAGGCACTTCAATGAAACTGGGATGGCTGACGAATTCAAACAAAGCGGATTATACGATGTATATCGGTATCGGCGTTCCGCAGTCGGGCGTGGCCAATGCGAAAAACTCCACGTATTCCATTTCGGTGCAGGACAGCTTCGATGCCAACAGCGGCACGGACGCAGGGGACAATTTCGAGGCCGCAATCAAAGTTACACCGGGAAAATATCAGGGATATTTAGCCGCTAGTGGAGGTGGAGGCGTGCTAGGCGACGATAAAAAAGACTATTACGCAATCGATTTAAACAATAATGAGAAAATAACGCTAAAGCTCATTCCTCCCGAAAATGGGCAATACCGCGTAACTTTGTTTGACCAGGATCGGGTACAAACCAGCAGCAAAGAAGGCGCCAATGCGGGTGCCATTACGCGGGTTGAATGGACGGCGCCCTCGGAGCAGAAGAGCGCTTATGTCCTCATAGAAAACATCGGCGAATCGATTGACCAGAATAAGCTAGCGTCGCCGTATTCGTTGGAGATATCCACGAGCCTAGAGGAAAAGGGTTGACAATTTGATCTTGCCCTTGATACTCAAGGTTTATGGGCTTGTTGAGGTAATGAGACGGAATTCAAGGTTGCATAGAGTCTCGATGCCTACCAAATAAATGGTAGTTATCAGATCGGATTGTTTCGAGGAACCCTCATCATTTCCAGCTGCAAGAAACTACCGATTGGAAAGATAGCGCTGGCCATGTTCTGGATCGCATACGAACGGCGAAAGACGCTTTTGCGAGCACTTATTCTCCCGTTTACCGTGCTAACGCTAGTCTATTTCTTACTGTTTCTTGTCAGCGCGACGCAGAGGAATATGTTTTCTTCCAGTGAAATTCAACCGATCTTCCTTTCTAATATCATATATTACATATTCTATGCGGTCGTAGGCTCATTGGTTTTTGCCTCTTCTGCCATACCCTGTCATCGAATCGTGCTGTTGGGTTCTAACTCTATCCCCTAGACCGGTTGGCATTGGACTTGAAGAGAAACGCGATTCGCACTCACACTCGTCTTACTGTTCATTATGGTATATCTGGGGACAAGCCTATTATTGGTTCTGTTGGCCTTTCCTATCAGCATTGTCAGCACTATCCTGCAAAATTCCCAAGCAGTGCCATACCTGGTTTCATATGTAGTTCCTCTAATGGCGATGACCGCGACTATCTACGTGTTTTCTAGATTGGCCATCATATTGCCGAGCATCGCCATAGATGAACCGTTAGCGGTGAGGTCGGCGTGGCGGATGTCACATCATAATGGAATTAGATTGATGGAAATCGTTATTTTATTCTTCTATGTGCAAAGGACGGCACATATATTGATTCCGCAGAAATATCCTATCCTGGCGTTTGCTGCAATAGTCTTCGGCAATCTGCTGGCAATCTTTGGGATCATAGCCGTTTCTCTAGCCTATGCAGAACTCAGGAAATATCATGAGAAAAGATAAATGGCTCGGATTCCACGCGGTAATTTCAGAGAATAATGCAGCGTCTCTGTTATCGAGTCAGCGGCGCGAGCTGGGCTTGGCTGACTGTTTGAGCTTTTGAAATCATCGAGCTGAAAAAGCTCGATTATGCCTTCGCCTTCGATGAGCATTTCCAGCAGAAGGGTATTCCCGTTATTTCGCCACCACGATCGGATGGGCTTTAAATATGCGCTTGGGAAGTCCATCAATCGCAGACGAGGCAAGCCGCAACTCGACGTGCGCGCCGGGCCCCCTCAGACATTTTCGTAGAGCGCCGAACTTTCGATGGTCAGTTCGAGGCTGGCGAACTGAACCGGTTCGTCGCGGCCATATTCGTAAAGCACCCAATGGTTGGTCGCGTCGCGGCGGCATATGTCCGCCTTCCGCTTGGTGGGATTGATCAGCACATACTCGGCCAATGAATCGAACAACCGATATTTCTCGAATTTATCGCCCCGATCATAGGCTTCCATGGATTCGGACAGGACTTCCACGATCAGGCGGGGCTCGCTCATGAAGTGTTCCGCCTGATGGTCCTTCTCGGAACAGGTGACGAATACATCCGGATAGAAAAAAGCCTCCGCCGCTTCCAGCCGCAGTTTCATGTCGGACATGTAAACTCGGCAAGGTGTACCACGAAGATGGTGTTTAAGAAATGAAAACACATTCCCGGCAACGGTGGCATGTTGCCGCGTGACCCCGACCCTGGCGAAGATTTCGCCGTCGATGAACTCGTGCTTTTCCGGCTGTCTCTCTTCCCAGTCCAGAAACTCGTCGGCCGTAATTTTCTCGAAAGATGCCGCGTGAGCCATAATTGATTCCTCAAATCCACATTCTCGGTGCTGATAATGGTCGGGCATATACCGCCTATAGTAGCTAGCGCCGGAGACTTACCTCGGAGTTTGGGAAAGATGCGCGATGCGTACCCTTTTCCGGCTGTCGCAGACTAGGGAAAACGAGAAGACCCGGCCCCAGACCTTCGCGCAGCCTCATCGGGCGTCACTCCGGTTTCCTCCAGCAGCCGCGAAACGGCGGCAAAAACATCGCGCCACATCGACTCGGTCAGCCGACCTGTGAAGGTATTCTGCTGGCTTGGGTGATAGCTTGCCACCAGCCATCGGCCGCCCGCCAGCGCCACGGTCCGCCCATGGTGAAAGGAGGGCGGTGATCCGGCAATCCATCCCCGATCCCGTAGTTCCCCCATTACCGCCTGCCAGGCGATTCGGCCCAGGGCGAGATAGACCCGCGCAGGAACTGTATCGAATGTGGCCCGCAGCCAGGCCCGGCAGTTCCCGATCTCCGAAGGTGTCGGTTTGTTGGCGGGCGGCGCGCAGTGGAGGACGGCGGTGACGGCGCAGTGGGTCAGTCTCAGCCCATCCTCTTGGCATCGGCTTAGAGGCTGGCTGGCAAACCCCGACTCAAGCAGCGCCCGGTACAACCAATCGCCGCTGCGATCCCCGGTAAACATGCGACCGGTGCGATTGCCCCCATGGGCGGCCGGTGCCAGCCCCACGATGAGTAATTGCGCTTGTGGGTCGCCGAAGTTAGGTACCGGCCTGCCCCAATAAGCCCAATCCGCGAAGGCGGACCGCCTCTCTCGGGCCGTCCGCTCGCAGAATTCGCGCAACCGGGGGCATTTCCCGCAGCGGATGATGGCCTCATTGAGCGGGTCCCATGAGTTCATGGTGGGGGTTGAGTAGATTAATGGAGCAAACACGGTGCACCGCGCACCAGTCGTTCTAAATCCGGCAGCTGTTGGCCGCTCGCGGGTGCGGGGTACGGTTTGGTAAAGCGGCTGCCGAGTCCGTAAGGGTCATTGCTAGATTATTGCACAAAGGCTTCGCTTCCAATTTCCGTGCAGAAGGCTGCTTTCCTTCAATACGCGTTGAATCTGCGAAATCCGCGATGCGAATACCTCGAAGAGCTTGGCCATCTCGCCAAGCGGCAGATTCTCCTTACGCCGAAGTAGCTTGGCAACAATCGGTATGCCTCCGCATGCCGACGCGGTAGAAGGTCATCGACCGATAACCCGTAGACGCGCCCTCCATTGCTGCCTCTCGCCATCAAATGATACAGAACTGTAGGCCGCAATAGCCTTGGCGTATTGCGCCATAGAGGGAGCGCCATTCATGCGGTGCAATACGGGAGTACCCTATGCACCCTACGAGGGCTACAATTTATTTTTTTGTAGCACACGATGAGAAAAATACAGATGCGAGAGCTCTCTATTCGCGAGATGCGGGAAAAACTAGGAAGTCTTGACCAATTGGTCAAAGCAGAAGGGGAAATCCTCATAACCCGGCGCGGCATCCCAATTGCGCGTTTATTGCCCGTAAAAGGGGCTCAATCCAGACCCAGCCATTGCGAACTGCGTTCTGCCATGCAGAGGCTTGACACGCCGAGCGAGATCCTTGTCCGTGACGACCGAGACCAGCGCTAGCCTTGGCCTACATCGACACATCGGCGCTAGCCAAGTGGTATCTCAACGAAGCCCGATCAGAAGAGTTCGCCGCCTGGATTCAGGCTGAGTCCGAGACTCACATCAGTACCCTTACCGTTGTGGAAATGCGTTGCCTCCTCGCAAGACGGCGGCGCAACCAGGAACTATCCAGGGAGTTGGAGCAGAAGGTTTTTGCGACCCTGCAGGACGACATTGCCCAGGGTTTTCTAATTCAGCATTCAGTGGATGATGAAGAAGTAAGCGGAGCTCTCAACCTGTTGATGATACTACCGGATCATCCGCTAAGGACCTTGGACGCCTTGCACCTAAGCATTGCTCGGCGTCTCGGCACGGAACGTTTGGTGACGGCAGACCGGATCATGATCGGCGCGGCACAAGCCATCGGCTTTAAGGTGGTCCCGTTCGACTGACTCAGAAGTCGTCTCGATTTCGATGTTCACCTTGCACGACCCGAAAGTAACGTTGTGACTCATGGCAAAAAGAAAGACTTCGGACCCAGGTCATCCCGATAAATCGCCTCTCGTGCATTGCCTCTCGCCGTGAAATGGTACAGCGCTCCGAGAAATTCCAATCGTAATTGCCTTGCCATGGCAGCCATGATGGCAACACATAGGGCGCAATAGCCTTGGCGTATTGCGTCACAGGGGAAAGCGCCATTCATGCGGTGCAATACGGGTGCACTCTACGCAGGTTCTCCATCGAAGCTAAGCGGTTGTGGGGTTACGTACCATCAGCAGACTTTGCGATCGTCTGACCAGCGCCGAATGCCGAGAACCGAATGTCCAGCGGTGGTGGGTACGCTCCGGAAATCCGTGAAGCCGATCGTACTTGCCGCGCCATGGTCCCAACGATGGTAACACACGGGCTGAAAAGTCCAGCAATGATCCCTTCTGCTGCGCATGTAGCCGGATGTCACGCCGTGGAATCCGGGAGCTTCGGGGCATAGATCATTCCGGGCTCCGTTGCACTCATCCCGGTTACGCTGGCTTCATCCGGGCTACGCTGGCTCAGAGAAGGTAGGTACGAGCCAGCCATTCCTTTCCATCGTAGCGAACAACCTCGTTATCTCCGGATGCGCACAGATACTCGCCACTCGCAACAAGCCCATAGGAAATCACATTATCTTTCACGACAACCGGCTTACTATCCTCTAGCACCAACAGGCCCAGTTCGCCGCCGCCGATATAGATTCGATCCTTATACCAGGCTAAAGCGTACAGGTCTTCACTCCACCCCTCCAAGAATTGCCATCGTTCGTGATAACCTTGCAGAAGGATGCCTTTTGAACCGCATATATAGACCGTTTCCGGACTGATAGCGAGCACTGCGTGTAAGTCCAAATTCGTGCCCGTCTCAAGTGTTTGCCAGCGCTTTCCATTCCAGTGGTATGCATGCCCTTTTTCGCCTACTACATACAGGTCATTCGGGCTACATCCATTAATGGAATACAGATTGCCAACTAATTCATCCTCAAAGGTTGTCCATCGATCATTGATGCGTCGCGCAATGAAACCGTTACTGCCAACCGCATACATATTCGATTCGTCCAACCCCCATACTTCAGTCAAGCCGCCCAGACAGCCTAAATCAATCGTTTTCCAATTATCAGTTTCGTTAGTATGCAATATCCCATTGGCATCACCAAGATATAATTTACTATCTTGCGACAACCACAACGTCGTAATCCATTCATCCACTTCATAGATGAGACGGTCACTATCAGTTTCCATATCGATAAGTTGGACATTCGACGCAAAGTTCTCGCCGTCGGAAAGCACTTGAAGCGCGTAGACCCGCCCATTTTTGTCGGACTGCGCTCCGTCACAACTGATGGTCCAAGCCCCGGAATCGTCTCTGCTACTTGTTGACATAGTATGCACCACTTATCAAACTAACCAAGCTCTGAAATTGTCTTATTCCTGCTACGGGTTTGCGTGCGAATCATTTCCTCCGGAGAAGCGCCTTTGGCGCAGGCTTTCTGAATTTTCCGGTCCTAGGCACGCGAATGGGACTGTCATCCTCCAGACCCAATTTATTCTTGAAATGATCATCGACGATGAGTTTGAGGCACTCCATGGCTCCAGTATTGTTCTCCAACTCCGGTTTCGCTTTTTTCATAGCTTCTAAGTTAGCGTCGCGTGCTTCTTTATAGGTTACGCTTTTCTTACCTGCGTCCTTCTGCTTGGTTGTCCATTCGTTTTGAGCAAGCGTCTTTTTACCGTGTTGCGTTGTTACCCTAGTCTTATCATTCAAACAAACACAAGGGGCTTCATCCAGGTTATATTTGGGGCAACTGGAAATCCCTCCTCCTCCACGGCTGTTCTCGAAGCAAGCATTTTGAATGATATGATCGGACTGCTGTTTGGAGTTGCAGTACTTATCTCTGTCCTTGTAAGGATGAACTGCCATGCCGAGCTCGGCAAGGATGGTTTTGCAATTGGTGAGATTGATTGCCATCCCATCCACATGAATGATGGGAGGGGAATTTGGGGTGGTCATCGCAATAAATAATTAATACCGATCTAGGCAGCATGATTGTGAGTCGTCAGATCCAAATGTCGCACGACATTCTCTCCTTCGAATTTTACATCCATAGACCAACTAACGAAGTAGACTTTGCCCCGGATTACGCTGGTGATGACGCCTTTCTTCGCCGTCTGCCCTGCGTCGTCGCCAACACTGGTCTTGTAACAGGACTTGTTTTTCAACATTACCTCTTTCCCTGATATTTTGACGGTCTTGCTTCCTTTTGTGGTATCGGTATCAAACCCCGTGTTTGGGTACGGTATAGGAACACCGGGTGGAGTTGCCGGATTCTCTGGAGGGGTGAAGCAAGTATCTGGAAAGGCGCATATGGATTTTCCTTCACCCGATTTGCAGGAAATTTCCCGGCCATTCGCAAAAACGTCATTAGCCATTACCTGGACACCTTCTGAAAGCCGAGGATAAGAGCAGATCTTTTACCAATATCACTTCCTGCATGACTTAGACTATAGTTTCCCAGGGCATAAATTTTTCTGTGTGCCGACAAAACGGTAATCACCATGACTAACCCAATGACTGACCCGCATTCACCTACACAATCAGCCGGGTGCCATAGGTCGTAAAATTCCTTCGGTTCGCGCATGGTGCGACTGAGTGCCAAGGCCGCCTCCTTGAAATAATACTGTTCGCCGGATAGGTCGGTGATGCGGAAGTCGGTGTCGCCTAGGGTGCAACCGGCTTCGTTCAGGGCAGCCTTGATAGCTGCAGTCAATCCTTCGGCACGTAGAGGCAATCCAGACTCTACGGTGGCTTTTTCCACACCGAAGCCCATGCCACGGCAATGCAGTCTCGGCTGGTCGTCGGCGACGGGCGCACCCACCAGCACCGCGGCGGCGGCCTCACCGGGAATGAATCCGTTCGAATTCTGGCTGGTCAACAAACGATCCCGCTCCTCGTAGGCCATTAAGGTAGGGCCGATCAGTAGACTATCGACGCCGGCGATGAGGACCCGCTTGATCCCCTGCTCGTGGATCAGCTTCCGCGCCTGGTACAGGGCCACGGCGCCAGCCACCCGGCCTTGGGGAATCACGGCGGATTTTCCATGGAAAGTCATCCCCAGTTCCGCCTGGACTTCATGGAACAATTCGTCATCCAAACCCGCCAGCCGGCCGGGCCGGTCGGCTTCGGCCACGCAGAGGAGCAGCGGGGTTGCGGCGGGATCAGTTTTAGCATCGGGATCGGATAGGCATTCCCGAATTGCCGGAGCCAGCATCTTCACCAGCTTGGCGCGTCCCCGCCAAGGCTGTTCCAGCGGCACTTCGCAGCCGATGATCCACTCGCCGCCCTTATCCATGAAGCGGGTTTCCCGGAAGTTGTTGATGCCGCAGCGGATGGCGGCGCAGGCGGCGGGGGCGTTGAGGCCAACGCCGCACACGAGGCCGGTGCCGTAGACCGTCACCACCGGCGCGCTCACTCGCTTTCCTCCAAGGCTTCCCGGCGCTTGCTCCTGGCCAATTCGTCCAAGGTGGCGTAGTAGGTTTTCCCCAGTTCCCGCGCCCGCCACCAGGCTCTGGACATGTTGCCGACCAGAACCTGGGCTATTTCGAACATGTTCCGTTTGAGCGGCCGGCTGGCCCGCCAAGTCAAAGTGAAGCGCCGGAGGTCCGGCTCGATGACTAACGTATCGATCACGGCGCGGGTGTCTTCCTTGGGGCCTCTCTTCGGAAAGAACACCACCGGCATGTCGATGCTCGGGAGCTTGAAGCGGGTCCGCCCTTCCGGAGTCAGGTTGCCCAGCACGACCTCCTCGCCGCCCTGGAGAAACGGCATCTGCTGATCCAGCGGGGCGGCCTGGAAATAGCCTTCGTCGAAATCGGCGGGCAGGAAGGGGAAGATGTTGTCGATCCAGTGCTGGTCGTAGGTGCCGGCCAGGCGATAGCGGGGTTCCCAGCCGCGCCCCATGGGTCCGAAGGCCATGGGGCGGTAATTGCCGTTAGGGGAGGTGACGGGCTGGCCGATTTCCTCGGTGCTGGGCATGGGCGTACCTTCGATGGCGATGAAGCGCCGGCGGTAGCCGCGGCCGACAGGATTTTGCATGTAGGCGCTGTGCTCCTTGGGGTCCGGGTCCGCCGTGTCCAGCCCGCCGAATGCCCGATCGTAGGATATAGGCATGACCCGGAACGGCTTTGGACGGCCCGGCGAGACCGTGACGCCTGGGCATTCCCAGACCCGATCGCTCACCACGTTGAAGCTTTTCGTCAAGGAACCGACGCGAAAGCCTACAGGCACGCTGAACGCGGGCTTGCCGCCGGGAGCATAGGCGCTGCCGAGGAGCAGCACGTCGCAGCGGCGCTTGACGGGAGCAAAATCGGCTTCGTAGACCGGGGCGGAAAAGCCCGGCTCGCCCGTGAAAGTGTCCGCCATCACCAGAGGCACTTGGCTTTCCAACAGCTCCGGCTCGCCGCCGTTTGGGGGAATGCTGAACGTGCCCTTGACCACCACCACCAGCCACTCCCGAGCCTCTTTGTCAAGCCCTTGGGTGTAGGCCGCCTGCATGCGGGTGGCGTTGAGGAGATCCATGGCGGATCAGTTGATCTGGACCGATCCGCCCTTGATGCGGTTGACGCCCGAGGAGCGGCTCAGGAGATAGGCGCCGCGTAGGATGATCTTGCCGGCCTTGGTGAGGGTGATGCTGGCCTTGCCGCAGCGGAGCACGATTTCCTGGCCGGCATTGAAGGTCATCCGCTCGCCATCGATTTCCACGGTTTTCGGTTCGTTTTCGGGCACTTGGATAGTGGTTTCCGGACGCTGGATGCGCCCGATGACGAGGGGATGGCTCGGATCGCCGTTTTCGAACAGCAACGCAATCTCGGCGCCGATATCGTCGCCGCCAAGCGTTACCGTGGAGCGCGCCGGCATCGCTTCCGAGTGGGGATTCGCCGCGAATACCACCAGTGGACATCCGGAATCGTCGAAGCCGCTCAGCAGTCCGATCACCACGCCATCCAGGCGAGTTGTTGCCACTTTGCTTGCCACGTTGGCTTCTGAGGTATCTTCGATGACTTGGCTCATTTTCCGCCCCGACGATTATCAATTCTGCAGAACATTCTTGCCTTTGATCACCACGTCCTTGTTCGCCTTCACGTCGATCTCGCCAGAACCCTTGATGGTAATGTCCTTTCCCGAAATGGTGATGGTCCCGTCCTTCTTCATGGATATGCTGGCGCTGCCGGTCTTGATGACAATTGAATCGCCCGCAGTGATAACCAAATTCTTGCCCACGCTCAGCGAATCGTCCTTGCCCACCGAAGTGCTTCGATTATCGCCCACCGACAGGCTGCGATTCTTGCCGACACTGGTCGTCTGATCCGTGCCGATGCTTTCGCTGTGGCTTGTCCCGATATCCTCGCTGTGGCTCGTGCCGATCGTCGTGTTTTGACTGACCCCCACGGTCACCGCCCGCGTCAATCCCACGGTCACCGCCTGCAAGCCGCCGACGGTGACCTCCTGGGCCCCGCCCACGTTGATCATCTCGTTCACGCCCACGTTGTGGGTGCGGGTCAAGGCCACCGTGACCACTTCGTTCTGGCCCACGTTGCGGGTCCGGTTGGCGCCGACGGTGATGGATTCGTTGCTGCCCACGGTCTCGGTGCGGTTCACGCCGATGCTGATGGTCTCGTTGTTGCCGACGGTTTCGGTGCGGTCGTGGCCGACGACGGTGGTCTCGTCGTGATCGATGTTCTTCTTGCGATCATGGCCGACCCAATGGGTCTCGTCGTTCTCGACGCCGATGTCCTGGTTCTTCTCGGCGTGGATGTAGAGCTGCTCCGCGCCCTTCTTGTCCTCGAAGCGGATTTCGTTGCAGTTGGCGCCGCTGCCGCCCTTGCTGGAGCGGGTCTGGATGCCGGTCTGGGTGGCGTTGCCGGGCAGGGCATAGGGCGGCATCTGCTCGGCGTTGTAGACCCGGCCGGTGATGATGGGCTGGTCCGGATCGCCTTCGAGGAAATCCACGATGACTTCCTGACCCATCCGGGGAATGGCGACCATGCCCCAGTTCTTCCCCGCCCAGGGGTGGGAGACCCGCACCCAGCAGGAACTGTTCTCGTCCTTCTTGCCTTCCCGGTCCCAGTGGAACTGGATCTTGACCCGGCCGTAGTGGTCGGTCCAGATTTCTTCGCCCGCCTTGCCGGTCACGACCGCGGTCTGGGGGCCCTGGACGATGGGTTTCGGCGTGAGGCGCGGGGAGCGATAGGGATGATCGCTCGCGATGGCGGTGAAGCAGCATCGATAGATATCGTCGGGCTTCCCGGTCGAGGTCGTGAAGTATTCGTCCGATTGCAGCTGATAGGCGACCGAAGTCACCAGGTACTCGCGTTTTTGGTCGCGGCGCGGGTGATCGATGAGGGTGAACAAGGCGCCCGTTGTGAGGCCCCGGGCATTGGCTTGGCCGTCGATCTGCTCGAACTGGGCCTGCAATTCCTGAATGCGGCAGCGGACGTAATTGTCGCCGTCACCGATTTCCCTGTATTCGCCGGGATAGTCGTAGCACTCGTATTCGGCGTGGGCGTGCTGGCGCGTCACGGCGGATTTCACCTCCAGGTTGGCGCTCGGTTTCTTGAAGTCATAGTCGGTGAGGACGTAATTTACCGGCTGGACTTCCTGGGTGAACGACCATTCGTAGATGTGATCGCGCTTGCGCCGCTCGGCGTTGCCCGGATCGATGTAGGGGATTTGCTCGTAGCCGGCGGTCGGGCGGTGAGCGGTGGCGGAGTCCGCGAGCACCAGGGTATGCTTGCCGTCCTGGTGCTTGAAGAAGTAGTAGATGCCTTCCTCCTCCATCAACCGGCTGACGAAGTTGAAGTCGGTCTCGCGGTATTGCACGCAGTATTCGCGGGTCGGATAACTGCCGCTCAAGCGTTCCTCGAAGTCCGAAAAGCCCTTGTCGCGAAAAATCTGCTTCACGATGTCGGGCACGGTCTTTTCCTGAAAGATCCGGCAGTTGGTGGTGCGGGTCAGAAACCAGAGCCAGGGCCTCACGGTGGCGCGGTAGTAGGCGTATACGCCCAGCGATCCGTATTGGCCGAAGCGGCTGACGACGCCGTTGAAGTAGCGTTGGCTATCGTCCGGCAGGCGCAGCTTGAGGGTCAGGCTCTGACCCAGAATCTTGTCGGTCGCGAGGGACGGATTGGCGCTGAGGAGATCGAGCTCGTACTCGAACAATCCGCCGAGCCGCTCGTTGCCGGTCATCCGGTGGAACAGGAGGGCATCCTTTCCCAGGGGGCTTGCGACCTCGATCGAGCGGTACTTTTGACTGACCGCGACCATCACGCTGCCCCGCCCATCGATTCCCGACCCCGCCGTTGTTCCGGTATCGTACCGCCGGCTCTCTTGCGCGATCGCTTCGAGGCATTGTCGGGGCGCACGTATTGCGGGCTCTTCATCGTTCTTACCGTGCCGGAAATAAGGAATCGGTTCAGCTCTTGATACGCCCGTGGCTTTCGCCTGTCAAGGCGGGGCGAGCGTTTCGGCCATTCAGCCTCATTGGCTCGCGGTCTGCGCCTTGAGACGCAGGAATTCTTTCGAACTCTTGATCTCGGGCTTCAAGAGCCGGGAATTTTTCAGGGTGTTTTCGAGGGCGAGCAATCGCGCGTTTTCCGGCGCTCGGGAGGCGGGCCTGGCATGCGAAGGCAGGCGCTTGGCGACCTCGAGCATGGCGCGCGGATCGAATCCGGCTTCCCGCAGGAGTCCCAAGGCGTACTGATCGGCCTCTTGCTCCTTGTTGAGGTCCATGACCTGCATGAGTGTTCCGACGCTGTTTCGGCGCGTGATCGAGTAATCGAGACGTCCCGAGTCTAGTTGATTCTGCTCGCAAAAATGGCCGGCGAGCTGATGACCGATCTCGTGCGCCACGATTGCCGCCAGCTCGGATTCGTTCCGGGCGAAGCCTAGGGTTCCGTCGGTGACATACACGAACCCGGCGCCGATGGCGAAGGCATAGGGCGAGTGGTCGCGCAGCACGGTGAATCGCCAGGGAATAGGCCGTCCCTTTGCCGGGATGCGGCCGAGGCGCTCGCCCAGGGATTGGATATAACGGGAAAGCTCGTCGCCGCTCGGACGCTGCGGCCATTCCTGGTTGACGCGCAAGGCGGTTTCGCGGGACCGGGATTGCTCTTTCTCGCATAGCGCGTCGGCTTGGATGCCCTTGCCGGAGACAAGCAGCGCGGCGATGATGGCCATGCTCCGCCATCGCGGATTCATTGATTTGACGCCTCGTCAAGCCGCGCCGATGACGAACACCGATTCGTCCGTATCGTAGCTGGTGCCGCTTTGCACCTTGTGCTCGATCACGTAGGTGCCTGGCGAGGCGTTTTTCGGGATCGCAAAACTCGCGTTGGTCTGCCACCCTCCGCCGTTTCGTTTAACGTGCTGCGGGGGAAGTTCCATCAGCACCTTGCCGTCCTTCTTGACGACCCAGCTCTCGTCCACGTCCGCCGTCGTCATGTTTTGGGGCAGCAGGACGGAATAATTGGTGGCGACCTGGACCTGTCCGCCGGGGCTTAGTTGCGATGGCGAATTCGAGCCTTTCTGGACTTTCACCAAGGGGCTTTGGACCCGTTCGGTCACCCCATAAATCTGACGCTCTTCGGCTTCCGAACGGACTTGGGTGGAACGGTATTCGAGGAGCTTGGCGGTGCCCCACCCCAAGGCCGCGCCCGCCGCGGCGCCGATCAAGGCGCCCTTCCAATCGCCGCCGATCGCGGCGCCGCTCGCGGCGCCCGTCAGGGCGCCCGCGAGGGTGCCGATCAGCTGATTGTTCCCGCCTTGACTGGCGCAACCTGTGACAAGGCTGGCGCAAAGCGCAAGGCTGAGGATATTGGATCTCTGGTTCATATCTCCTCCGGGTCGTTATTATGTATCGCATCCGCGATATCGCGCTTCGGCATTTTACTCCTTCCCTAAGGCGGAGGCGCGAGGCGAGAGCCGGGGTTCCGGAGAGGTCAGTCTTAAGGCGTGGTTCGCCGGGCGCCTTCGTACCTGAAGGATTTCACGGACTCGCCCCAATCGGGTTCCGGCGGGGGAGCCTTGGGTTTCTCGGCGGGCGGCCTGGGTTTCTCCGAGGAGGGCTTGGCGCTGGCCGATTTGGCCCTAACCTTCGGCGGGGGCCTGGGCGGTTCGGTTTCGTCGGGTTTAGGAGCGGGCGCCATCTCGCGG
>CADDYU010000069.1 GCA_902810705.1 Methylococcaceae bacterium | reverse complement strand
GCCGAACCTCGACGCCGTCGCCGCCGCCTGCGCCGCCGCGCTGCCGGTGTTCGCGCCTATCGTCGAAGCGGCGCCGCCGGCCGGATTTCGCATCGATGGGGCGAAAGTTCCCCGCGAGCCGGCCCGCTTCAGCGGCCGCACGGCTATCAACGCCAATTGGACGGTGCACGAACCCAAGCCGCCGGATGATCCGGATTCGCCCTTAAGCTATTCCATGGAAGGTGCCGGCACTCACGTTCCAGCCGCTTTGATTTCCGTGGATTGGGCGCCGCGCTGGAATTCCCATCAGCAGGCGGCAACCAAGTTTCAGGATGAGGTGGGCGGGCATCTCCGGGGCGGTGATCCGGGGGTCCGGCTCATCGAGCCGGCCGCAGCACCGGCGGCCGGCTGGTTCGACCCCATACCGGAGCCTGTCCGCGGAACCTCGCGCTGGCGGGCCGTGCCGCTCCATCACATCTTCGGCGGCGAGGAGCTGAGCGCCAAGTCCCCCGGCATCGCGGAGCGGGCGCCGACTCCCTACGCGGCGCTGCATCCCGCCGACCTCGAGGCGCTGGGTCTCGGCGAAGCCGCCATCGTGCACCTGGACGGGCGATTCCTGCGCCTGCCGTTGAGGCAGGAGCCTTCATTGCGGCGGGGGACCATTGGCATTCCCGTGGGATTGCCCGGGCTGGCCTTGGGTGAATGGCCGGTGTGGGTCACCCTGAGCGATGGAGGGAAGCCGTGATGGTAGGATCACCCCTGAACGTGATCGGCATCCTCATGGCGCTCATTACCGTGGCGGCGCTCCTGATCTGGGTGGAGCGGCGCATGCTGGCGGTTTGGCAGGACCGGCTGGGGCCCAATCGGCTGGGGCCCTTGGGGCTGCTCCAAGTGGTCGCGGACATGATCAAGATTCTCAGCAAGGAGGACTGGGTTCCGCCCTTCGCCGACCGGCCGATCTTCGTTCTGGCGCCCACGGTGGTGATGGTCACCGCGCTCGTCGCTTTCGCCGTGGTGCCCGTCGCGCCCGGCATCGGAATCATCGACCTGAGCTTCAGCCTGCTCTATTTTCTGGCGCTGGCCTCGCTGTCGGTGTACAGCCTGATCCTCGCGGGTTATGCCTCGAACAGCAAGTACGCCCTGTACGGCTCGCTTCGGGCGGCGGCGCAGACGCTCAGCTATGAAGTCTTCATGGGGCTTTCCCTCATGGGGGTGGTGATGCTGGCGGGCACCTTCGATCTCCGCGCCATCGTCGAGGCCCAGCGGGAGCAATGGTTCGTGGTGCCGCAGTTCCTGGGATTCCTGTTGTTCCTGGTGGCTTCCGTGGCCGAGAGCCACCGCGGACCGTTCGACTTGCCCGAGGCGGAGAACGAACTGGTGGCCGGGTTTCACGTCGAGTATTCCGGCATGAAGTTCGGCATGTTCTTCGTCGGCGAGTATATCGGGATCACTCTCGGTTCGGCCATGATCGTGACCCTTTTCTTCGGCGGCTGGCTGGGGCCCGCCTGGCTGCCGCCGGTCGTCTGGTTCATGCTCAAGACCCTGCTTTTCATCCTGCTGTTTATCCTAATGCGCGGCTCGCTCCCAAGACCTCGCTACGATCAACTCATGGCGTTCGGCTGGAAGGTGCTGTTGCCGCTGTCGCTGCTGAACATTCTGGTGACGGGAGGGGTGGTGTTGTGGCGGTGAAGTCGGCCGTAGGGTGGGTTAGCCGCGCGGAAAAACCCCGGGCATCGGATCGTGGTGCGCCGTATGCGGCTAACCCATCCTACAGGGATGCTTTTCCCGGATGGAATCCGTCATGCTAAGAGGGTTTTTCAGCCAACTCCAAACGCTCTGGACGGTGTTCAAGCATATCTTTGCCCGCGCCGACACCATCCAGTATCCGGAAGAAAAGCCGCCACTCGCCCCCCGCTACCGGGGGCGCATCGTGCTGACCCGCGACCCGGACGGGGAGGAGCGCTGCGTGGCCTGCAACCTCTGCGCGGTGGCGTGTCCGGTGGACTGCATCGCCTTGCAAAAGGCCGAGGACGAACACGGCCGCTGGTATCCGGCCTGGTTCCGCATCAATTTCTCCCGCTGCATCTATTGCGGGTTCTGCGAGGAAGCTTGTCCCACCTATGCCATACAGCTCACCCCGGATTTCGAAATGAGCGAATACGACCGCCGCAACATGGTTTACGAAAAGGAGCACCTGCTCATCGACGGTCCCGGCAAGTACCCGGACTACAACTTTTACCGGGTGGCGGGCAAGAGCATAGGCGGCAAGGACAAGGGCGAGGCGGAAAACGAGGCGTCGCCGGTGGATGTGCGGAGCCTCTTGCCGTGATGCTGCAAATCCTCTTTTACACCGCCGCCCTCGTCGCCGTGATCTCCACGGTCCTGGTCATCACCAACGCCAACGCCGTGCATGCCCTCTTGTATCTGATCCTGTCCCTGATCGCCTCGGCCGTGGTGTTTTACCTCATGGGCGCCTATTTCGCGGCGCTCCTCGAAATCATCATTTACGCCGGAGCGATCATGGTGTTGTTTCTGTTCGTGGTGATGATGCTGAATCTAGGCACCCAGACCCTTGATCAGGAAAGGCGCTGGCTGGAGCCTTCCGCCTGGCGCTGGCCGACCGCCATGGCGACGGTATTGCTGATCGAATTCCTGTACGTGTTCCTGGGTGGCGGCCGGAACCCCACCGGTCATATCGTCACCCCCAAGGAGGTCGGCATCACGCTCCTCGGCCCCTATGTGCTGGCGGTGGAACTCGCCTCCATGCTGCTTCTCGCGGGACTGGTGGCGGCCTATCACCTCGCTCGGCCCGAGGTACGGCGATGAGCGGCGGCATTCCCCTGGAGCATGGCTTGATTTTGGCGGCGATTCTGTTCGCCCTGGGACTGGCCGGGGTTTTGGTGCGCCGCAACCTGATCTCGGTGCTGATGTCTCTCGAAATCATGCTGAACGCCGCGGGTCTCGCCTTCATCGTGGCCGGCTCCCGCTGGAACCAGGCGGACGGGCAGATCATGTTCCTGCTGGTCCTGACCCTGGCGGCGGCGGAAGTGGGCGTGGCGCTGGGATTGGTCATGCAGGTTTACCGAAGATTCAAGACCCTGGATGCCGACGCGCTGAGCGAGATGCGGGGGTAAGCCTCGTTGGGGCGGGCTACGCTTCTCCAAGCTCCGACGTTGGATAAAGGCTTGAGCGCTCGGATTTCTCCTGCTTCGCCGAGAAAGACTCGGGGGAAAGGATAATCGATCACTCGTCTTTCTCACGGGAGGAAAGGCTCAAACATGGATTTCACGCCGTTCGACCCTGCCTCGTTGAAGGTCGAATAGGCAGACCAAGGCTATTTGAAACTCTCGCTTCGACCCTCTCCCGTGAGAGGGGCAAAGGCCAACCCGAATGACAAGGAGATAACCGAATGCTGGGCTACTTATGGCTCGTTCCGCTCCTCCCTCTAGTCGGCTTTGTAATTCTAGTGGTCAGTCAGGGCAATCTCGACAAACGCTGGGTGCCTTGGGTCGGAGCCGGGTCGGTGGGACTTTCGGCGGCGCTGGCGGGATGGATCGGGTACGAGTTCCTCGCGGGGCCGGCGGTATCCTACAAATTGCCGCTCTGGTCCTGGGCGCGGGTAGGGGATTTCTCGGCGGACTTTGGCTTGTACCTAGACTTCCTGTCCCTCAACATGATGTTCGTGGTGACGGGAGTCGGGTTTCTCATCCATCTCTATTCGGTAGGGTTCATGGTGGACGATCCCGGCTACGCCCGGTTCTTCGCGTACATGAACCTGTTCGTCGCCGCCATGTTGGTGCTGGTCTTGGCGGACAACCTGGTGTTCCTGTACCTGGGCTGGGAGGGCGTGGGGCTGTGCAGCTATCTCCTGATTGGCTTTTGGTATGACAATCCCGAAAACGGCGCCGCCGCCCGCAAAGCCTTCGTGATGACGCGGGTAGGCGATACGGCCTTTATCGTCGGCCTGATTCTTTTGTTCGCGGCGCTCGGCAGTCTGGACGTTCAAACCCTGCTGCATCGGGCGCCAGCCTCGTGGCGACCGGGTTCCGATCTGGCCGTGCTGGCCGCGGCGCTGCTTTTGGGCGGAGCGGTGGGCAAGTCGGCCCAGCTGCCGCTGCAAACCTGGCTGCCGGACGCCATGGCCGGCCCCACGCCGATCAGCGCTCTGATCCATGCCGCCACCATGGTCACCGCCGGGGTGTATCTGATTGCCCGCACCCACGCCCTGTTCGAACTGGCGCCGGCCGTGCTGCAGGCGGTGGCGGTGATCGGCGCCGTGACCCTGCTGATGGCGGGCTGTTCGGCGCTGACTCAAAGGGATATCAAGCGCATCCTGGCCTACTCGACCATCAGCCAGATCGGCTATATGTTTCTGGCCTTGGGCGTCGGCGCCTATTCGGCGGCCATCTTTCATCTCACCACCCACGCCTATTTCAAGGCGCTGCTGTTCCTGGCCGCCGGCGCGGTGATTCATTCCTATCACCACGAGCACGACATCTTCCGCATGGGAGGATTACGCGAGCGCTTGCCCGTGGCGTTCTGGAGCTTCCTGATCGGCAGCGCGGCCCTGACGGCCTTGCCCTTCACGTCCGGTTATTACAGCAAGCACGAAATTCTGGCCGCCGCCTTCGCCGCGCCCGACGGCGCTTGGCTCTGGGGCGCGGGCACGCTCGGCGCCTTGCTGACCGGACTCTACAGCTTCCGTCTGGTGTTCGTGGCTTTTTTCGGGCCGCCGAATCTTCGGGCCAGCGAACACCTTGGCTTCGCCATGACCGTGCCCTTGGTGGTGCTCGGCGGGCTGGCCGTGTTCGGGGGTCTGTTTCCCATGCCGCTGGGCTCGGCATTGCCGCGGCACGAGGTGGCCGGATTTGCGCCGTCCGTGGAAGTGGTGACGGAGGCGGCGCCCTTTATCGGCGCGGGGCTCGCCGTGGCGTTCTATCTGACCCGAACCTGGTCCCCCGAGGAATTGGTGCGCGCCGACTGGGGCAGCGCCTTGCAACGTCTTTGGTTTAACGGCTGGGGCCTGGATTGGCTGTATGGCGTTCTCCTGATCCGGCCCTTCCGGTGGCTGGCGGAAGCCAATCGGGGTGACGTGCTGGACGATGTCTATCGCGCCGTCGCCTATTTCAGCCGCGCGGGCCATCGGGCGCTGGCCGCCACCCAGACCGGCCGACTGCGCTGGTATGCCGCGGGTCTGGCCGGCGGGGCCTTGCTGACCGTCGCCGTGGGGATCCTGGCATGAGCTTGGCCCTACTCATCCTTGTGTTGGTGGCCGGCGGGATGCTGGCCCTCCTGGCGGACCGACGCGATTCGGCCCTGCCGCGCTGGATCGCGCTCATTGCCCTGATTGTGGATGGCGCCCTGCTCGCGCCCTACTTCGCGGCGGCCACCTCGGAAAACGGAGCCTGGCTGGATAATCTCCGATGGGCCTGGATTCCCCGCTTCGGCATCGGCTTTCATTTGGCCCTGGACGGCCTGAGCCTTCTACTCGTCGCTTTGACCGTGCTGCTGGGCCTTATGGCCGTCGCGGCGTCCTGGAGCGAAATCAAGGAACGCATCGGCCTGTTTCACGCCAACCTGCTGTGGACTCTGGCCGGGGTGCTCGGTGTGTTCCTGGCCCTGGACCTCTTCCTGTTCTTCGTGTTCTGGGAAGTGATGATCGTCCCCATGTATTTTCTCATCGCGCTCTGGGGCCACGAAAACCGCGCCTACGCCGCTATCAAGTTCTTTCTGTTCACCCAGGTAAGCGGCCTTCTCATGCTGCTCGCGATGGTGGTCCTGGTGCTGCTCCACCACGCCAAGACCGCCATCTACACCTTCGATTATTTCGCCCTACTCGGGACCAAGCTGGACCCGGACGCCGCCCTCTGGCTGATGCTCGGATTCTTCATCGCCTTCGCCGTCAAATTGCCGGCCGTGCCGCTTCACACCTGGCTGCCCGACGCCCATACCCAGGCGCCTACCGGCGGCAGCGTCATTCTGGCTGGCGTGCTGCTCAAGACCGGAGCCTACGGCTTACTACGTTTCGTGATCCCGCTGTTTCCCTCGGCGACCTTGGACTTCGCGCCGACCGCCATGGCCCTGGGCGTGTTCAGCATTCTGTACGGCGGCATGCTCGCCTTCGCCCAGTCCGATCTGAAGCGGCTGGTGGCCTATTCCAGCATCAGCCACATGGGCTTCGTGTTGGTGGGGCTCTATGCCCGCAACGCTCTGGCCGTGCAGGGCGCGGTGATGACCTTGCTGGCGCACGGACTCTCGGCTGCCGCCTTGTTCATGGTGGCCGGCGCCTTGCAGGAGCGCCTCCACACCCGGGAGATGGGCCGGATGGGCGGTTTGTGGTCGGATGTACCACGTTTGGCCGCCATCGCCCTGTTCTTTTCGGTGGCGGCGCTGGGGTTGCCCGGCCTCGGCAATTTCGTCGGGGAGTTCCTGGTGCTGGCGGGAGCTTTCCGGGCAACCCCTACCATAACCGCCCTGGCGGCCTTGGGGCTCATCGTCGCTCCCGTGTATTCCCTGATTTTGATCCAGAGGGCCTTTCACGGCGAGCGAATGAAGCCGCGTCGAATCCACGACATGGGAGCGCGGGAAATCACCGCGATGATTTGCCTGATCGCGGCGACTTTAGCGATGGGACTTTATCCGCAGCCGCTAATCGAGATCGCCGATGCCGCGATCTCCGCCAAACCCGGGCCGATGGTGGCGGAAAGGAGCGCGCCATGATCTCGGCGGTCGACCTCATCGCCCTGTTGCCCTTGCTCATCCTGACCGGAACCGCGATCCTGGCGATGCTGGCCATCGCCATCCGTCGCAATCACCGGCTCGTGTTCCTGCTGACCGTGGCGGGCCTGCTGGGCGCGCTGGCTCTCGTGCCCATGGCCGCGAATATGACGCCTCGGACCGTGACCCCGCTGCTCCTCGTGGACCGCTACGCTCTGGTGTTCACGGCGCTGGCGCTTGCTGCGGGGCTGGTCGTGGTCTGCCTCTGCCGAAGTTATTTCGGTGTCCGGGCGGATCAACCTGAAGAAGTTTATCTGCTGATCCTGACGGCCCTGCTCGGGGCCGGCGTTCTGGCGGCCGGGCGCCATTTCGCCAGCTTCTTCCTGGGGCTCGAGACCTTGAGCGTGTCCTTGTTCGCCTTGATCGCCTATCCGTACCGGGACGAGCGAGCGCTTGAGGCCGGCATAAAGTACTTGGTCCTGTCGGGAGCGGCCTCGGGATTTCTGGTGTTCGGCATGGCGCTAGTCTATGCCGACACGGGAACGCTGGAATTTTCGGCCCTGATCTCGGCGTCCAGCACCCTAACTATCATCATCGGAACCATCCTGATCGTGGCCGCCGTAAGCTTCAAGCTGTCCTTGGTGCCATTCCACTTGTGGACGGCGGATGTTTATCAGGGCGCCCCGGCCCCGGTGACCGCCTTTCTAGCGACGGTCTCGAAAGGCGCCGTGTTCGTGCTTCTGCTGCGCTACGCGGTGGCCGGCGGGCTGGGACAGGCACCGGCGCTGGTGAACGTGCTGAGCCTCCTGGCCGCCCTGTCCATGCTGGCCGGCAATCTGCTCGCCCTCCGGCAGGACAATCTGAAGCGCCTGCTGGCCTATTCATCCATCGCCCATATGGGCTATCTCCTGATCGTGCTGGTGGCAGGCTCGAAGGTCAGTGGCAGTTTCGCCGCCGAGGCGCTGCTGTTTTATCTGGCGGCCTATTTCGTGACCACACTGGCGGCGTTCGGGACGATTACCGTGCTGAGCCCTTCCGACCGGGAAGCCGAGAGTCTGGACGATTATGCGGGTTTGTTTCACAGCCATCCCTGGCCCGCGACGGTGTTGGCCTCAGCCCTGCTTTCCCTGGCAGGGATTCCCCTCACGGCGGGTTTCGTCGGCAAATTTTATCTCTTCGCCGCCGGCGGACTGGGAGAATTGTGGACGTTGTTGGCCCTTCTCGTCGTCGGCAGCGGACTCGGTCTTTACTACTATGTTCGCGTGATTTTCCAGATGGCCAAGCCGTCCTTGGACATTGCCGGCAAACCCACCGCTCCCGCTCCCCTGGAAGCCCATCTGGTCTTGGTGGTGCTGCTGGTTTTGCTATTCGGGCTGGGGGTTTATCCGGGTGGAGTGATCGACCTGTTGACTATGGCGGCTTTGCGGTAGGCGGAATGGGGCTGGACGATGGAGGCGTTTCAGGCAAAAAAGCTCGGAGATTATCCGAGCCTTTGTGGTTGGTGGAGAAGAGGAGGATCGAACTCCCGACCTTCGCATTGCGAACGCGACGCTCTCCCAGCTGAGCTACTTCCCCGGACTGATCGACTCTCCAATCCTAGGATATTTCGTGCTCCACCTCAAGAGCCAAGCGGCATGATTTTTTGGGGCCGACTCATTTAGGAGCGCCGAGTTCGACGATCAGGACTTCGGCATCCCCTTCGCTGATGTTCTCGGCAGTCATCCATTGGCCGGATTCCCAGAAGACTTCACCGGGTCCGTACTCGCGCGCTTGGCCGCCTTCTTCGATTTTGACCCGGCCTCTCAATACATAGCGTGGCCCGGGCCCTTCGTGGGTATGCAGGGGAGTCTTGTAGCCCTTGGGAAAGATCACCCGGACCACGCGAGCGTTGACCTTGTTGGCGGGCACTTCCACGGTTTTTTCCAGCAAGATCTGGCGAGGCGGCATGTTGATCTCCTCGGCAAAGGCGGCCGTGGCCCAGAATGCGACCGTAAGCATCGAGGCACGAAGAAACACGGTAGATGGCGATGGCATTGTTTTTTTCCTTATGTCGATCTTCACAAGAGCACGTTAAAGAAATCTTCGGATCAAGGGAGCGCTTTAAGTTCGAAGGTTTGAGTCGCCACGGGGCCCGTGATTTCCTCGATTTCGGGGACATGGGCGCGCTGTTGCAGCCACATGACGCCAAGGAGATCCCAGATACCCACCCAGAGACGGTGCCAAGTCCCGTACTTCGACTGGCCGCGAGTGCGGGGGCGATGATTCACCTCGACCGAGACAACCGCGCCGCCCGCCCGTTGGACGAGGGCCGGCAGGAACCGGTGCATGTGATCGAAGTAGGGGAGGGCCAGGAACAAATCCCGCGAGAAGATCTTGAGCCCGCATCCGGTGTCAGGGGTGTTGTCCCTCAAAAGAAAGCCGCGTACGCCGTTGGCAATCCGGGACGAAAAGCGCCGCCAGCCGGTGTCTTTGCGCCGTCTGCGAAAGCCTACCACCAGGGTTTTGGTGTTGACGTCATTCAATTTCCGCCAAGCGCTCAGAAGCGCCGGAATGTCCACGGGATTGTTCTGTCCGTCGCCGTCGAGGGTAGCGATTACCGGGCCGAGAGCGGCCAGAATGCCGGTCCGCAAGGCGGTACTTTGCCCGCAGCAGCGCTTGTGGCGTAATACCCGAAGGCGGGGGAATTCGCTTCGCAGCGCCGTCAGCTGCGCGAGAGTGCCATCAGTGCTGCCGTCATCCACATAGATGATTTCGTAGCTGCACACGCCGGCCATGGCCGCGTCGATTTCCCTGATCAGGGGGCGGAGATTGTCCGTTTCGTTGTGTACCGGCACGACGATGCTGAGCTCCATGCTTTCTCCTTATGCCCTTACCAGTTATTCGAATAATGGACTCCGGGGCGTCCTTCGGCCGCCGTGATTTCGCCGATCACATAAGCCGTTTCGCCGGAGGCGCGCAACGATTCCAGGGCGGCCTGCTCGTCCTCGGGCGCGACGCAGACCATCATGCCAATGCCGCAGTTGAAGGTGCGAAGCATTTCCGCGTCCGCGACTGCACCTCGTTCCTGCAGCCAGCTGAAAATGGCGGATCGAGGCCAAGCGTTCAGGTCGATGACCGCCTGGGTATCTTCCGGCAAGACCCGGGGCAGGTTCTCGGTAATGCCGCCGCCGGTAATGTGGGCGAGGGCGTGTATCCGAACGGCTTTCATGAGCAGTAGCAGGGGTTTGACGTAAATGCGGGTGGGTTCCATGAGCCAATCGGCCAAAGTCCGGCCTTCCAGGAGGTCCTCGGAATGGCCGTGGCGTTCGAGAATCTTCCGGATCAGGGAGTAGCCATTGGAATGGGGACCCGATGAGGCCAGCCCGATCAGCCTGTCGCCAGTCTGGACGCGGCGGCCATCCAGGATCTCGTCCTTCTCCACCACCCCTACGCTGAAGCCGGCCAAGTCGTAGTCGCCTTCTCCGTACATACCCGGCATTTCCGCGGTTTCGCCGCCGACCAAGGCGCAGCCGGCCTGCTCGCAGCCTTGGCCGATGCCTTCGATCACCGCGGCAGCGACATTCACGTCCAGCCGGCCGGTGGCGTAATAGTCGAGAAAAAACAGCGGTTCCGCCCCCTGCACCACGATGTCGTTGACGCACATCGCCACCAGATCGATTCCCACGCCGGTATGGCGGCCGGTCTGTAGCGCGAGCTTGAGCTTGGTGCCCACCCCGTCGGTGCCGGCCACCAGTACCGGGCGCCGGTAACGGTCGATGGGCAGCTCGAACAGCGAACCGAATCCGCCGAGCCCGGCGAGAACGCCGCTGGTGCGGGTTCGGGCGGCCACCGGCTTGATGCGCTCCACCAGCGCATTGCCGGCTTCGATGTCGACGCCGGCGCTTTTGTAGTCAAGGGAATGGAAATGGCTCAAACGGAGTCTCCAGAAAAAGGGTGGGGCGAATCTTGGTTCTGAATACAAAGCATGTCTGTAACATATTCCAGATCTTCATCTGGGCTTAAGCGATTTCAGCACAAGGATAGTCATGGGTAAGCTCCTAAATCTTAACGACTTCGAACAGCGTCCCACTTCATTCCGGCATTGCTCCATAGGAAAGGGAGTGTTTGCGCCGCTGTGATAATGTTATTTTACAATGCCTAACGCCAACCTGCTGGGGGAACTTGAGTGCGTCGTATTCTGGCTTGCGCAGGACTGGCGCTGCTTTGCAGCCAACTCATAGCCGCCGAAGTCAATGGATTGTATCGCGTGGATCTTGTTCTGCAGAGCAAGAATGATTCGGAGCGCGCGGATGCGTTCCGGCGGGGGCTGAATCAAGTATTGAAACGGGTGATGCGGACCGAGGATTTTACCGCTGTGTCGGCGCGGTCCGGTCTGGCGAAACCCGAAAGCTTTCTGACTCAGTTCGAATATATCGGGGAGTCCAGAGATGGACGGCCCATATTGCGGATGGATTTCGACGCGAAACGGATACAGGAGGTATTGCGCAAACGCGGGGTCGAAGTCTGGGGCTCGGAGCGCCCGGATATTTTGGTATGGATCGTGACGGAAAATAATCAACAAACCCAGCTTTTTAGTCCGGAACTCATGCCGGATCTGGACCGGCTCCTTCGGGAGCTGGCGGACGAAACCGGCTTGCCGATCGAAACGCCGCTGAGCGACTTGACCGATCAACAAGCCTTGAGAGCGAGCGATATCGTCGTTGGTAACGAGTCGAAGATACGCGAGGCCTCGGCTCGCTACGAGAGTCGGGTGATTCTCGCGGGCCGCCTCGCCGCCAAATCCGAGCGCGGCCTCGAAACCTATTGGCGGCTTTACCTGGGACCACGCCAGGAATACTGGCAGGCCAAGGCCGCCGATCTGCGGGAAGCCCTGAATTTGGGGATCGCGGGCGCCTATACCCATCTCGCCGCGTGGTCCGTTCCCGTCTCAGGGGACGTTGACACCCTGGCGCTCCGGGTTTTAGGAATAGACTCCCTGGATGATACCAATCGAGTCACGGCCTATCTCGGGAAGCTCTCGCCGGTGACCAAGGTGGAATGGCTGGCGATCGGAACCGGCGATGCCGCGTTCCGCGTGAGTGTCCGGGGTGGCCGGGAAACGCTTGAACGAGCCCTGGTCTTGGACGATTTGCTCCAACCCGAGGCGAGCGATCCGAACTCGTCCGAATTGATCTATCGGTTGGTACGATGAACGCGCGGCATATCCCCAATATCATTACCGTGTGCCGGATTCTGCTGGTCTATCCGGTCATCCGCCTGCTCTTGGCGGGGCGGTTCGACTGGGCACTGGCTTTGTTCGTGGTGGCTGGATTGTCCGACGCCGTGGACGGCTTTCTCGCCAAATACTTTCACTGGCAGTCACGGCTAGGTTCATATTTGGATCCCCTGGCCGACAAGCTGCTCTTGATCTCGAGCTATGTCGCTCTGGCCTGGCTGGGGCTCATTCCGTCTTGGCTCACGGTACTGGTGGTGCTGCGGGATGTCGTGATTTTCGGGGGCGCCGTGGCCTATTATTTCCTGCTTCGGCCCTTCGTGGGCCAGCCCTTGCTGATCAGCAAGGTGAACACCCTGTTCCAGCTGTTGCTGGTGTTCGCGGTGATGGTGAAGTACGGCGTCATGCCGCTCTCCGACACCTTGATCACGGCCCTCGTGCTGCTGGTCACGCTGACGACCCTGGCCAGCGGGGCCATGTACGTCTACATCTGGGGCACTAGCTATTACCGTGAAACCCATGCCTCGTGAGAAAGACGGCGCCTGAGCGCGAAGCCAAAAGTCAAGCCATTACTTTAGGAAAACATGACCGATTCCAAGCTTTCCGCGCGATTCGGCCGCATCGGACTCCTCACCCTTGCCGCCATTTATTTCCTCATCCTGGTGGGCGGCATCGTTCGGGCATCCGGCGCCGGCATGGGCTGTCCCGATTGGCCCACCTGTTTTGGCCGCTGGGTTCCCCCAACCGAGGAGTCCCAGCTGCCCCCCGACTATCACCAAAAATATGTTGGCTATGGGGATACCACGTTCAATCCGGTCAAGACCTGGACCGAATATGTCAACCGACTGGTCGGCGTGAGCATAGGCATTTTGGTCTTTTTGACCCTGCTCTATTCCGTCCCGTATCTGAAAAAGGACCGGGCGATATTCTGGCTGTCGCTGGCCGTGTTCCTGCTGGTGGGATTCCAGGGCTGGCTGGGCGCCAAGGTGGTGGCCAGCGACCTTCGACCCGCCATGATTACCACCCACATGGTAACCGCGTTCCTCATCGTGTGCCTGTTGATCTACACCGTCAGCCGGTCTCAGCAGGCGTTTCTCCGGCGCCTTGATGTCGGGGCGCTGCCTCCGCGGTTTCGCACCGTGCTGGCGGTGGCTTTGGGCATGACCCTGCTCCAGGTCGCCATGGGCACCCAGATTCGCGAATCGGTCGACGCCATCACCAACGCGGACGTGGTCCTCGACCGTGATATCTGGCGGGAACATTTCCCCGTCATCTTCTATGTCCACCGTTCCTTTTCCGCGCTCATTCTGTTCACCAACGCGTGGCTGGTCTGGAATCTGGTTCGCCGGCTCGGTCCTCGCCATCCCCTTCGCGGCTTCGCTTATGCGCTCGGGACGCTCGTGGTCGCCGCCATTCTGACCGGCGTCAGCCTGGACCGCCTGGGTTTTCCGGCCTTCGTGCAACCCATCCATCTGTTGCTCGCCAATCTGATCTTCGGCTGCCAGTTCTTTTTGTTCACGGCTCTGCGCCAGGCCGGTCGCGGAGCTCCGGCCGATGCTTCGGCGGCCCGTGATGGGGGCGGACTGAGCGTGCTTGAATAATCAATCGCAGGGAATCGGCACCGGAACGTGCAGAGTCGAATCCTGGCTGTTCAGCACTTGGACGATCTCCTCCAGTTCCAGGGCGGATCGGTGCCAGGGAATTTTCAGCCAATAAACCTGCCCCCGGACCAGGCGAGGGGTGATTTCGGTCACGATGTTTTTGTCCTTGAACGGCTGGCGGGCGGCCTCCGCTTCCTCCCGGGTCTTGTAAAGACCTAAGGAAATCGCTCCTTTCAAGGGCCCCTTGTCGAACAGCCAGGCGTCCTTGACGCCTTTTTCCATCAACATTCGCTGGTTTTGCCGGGCGGTTTCCAGGCTTTCCGCTTTCGGGAACAACACCCACCAGCCCTCGGCCACATCGCCCGATTTCTCGACGATAGAGGCTTCGGCGGCATGGCTTTTAACTAGATCCAGAAGATCGTTGGCCTCTTCCTGGGTGGGCGCGGGACCGATCTGGAAACAGTCGGGCGCCTCGTCCTGAGGCTTGAGCCCGGGCAAGAGACTTTCGGCCTCGGCCGACGGATCCACGGCGGGCGTCTTAGGCTGAACGGTGACTCCGGCATCGGCTGGCTCGGAAGCGAGCCCCTGAAGGTCGGCTACTTCGGTGGCCAGCACGATGCGTTCCGCGTTGCCCGGAATCGTGAGTTCCCGAGAGACGCCTTCCGAATTCCCGTTCTGCCGAAAGCCGGTTTCCCAGATAAAGAACACCGCATTGGCGAGGGCCAGCAGATAAAAAAGATATTTCATGAGCCTTGTTCAGCGAGGGTAAGCAATCCCCGAAGGATCAGATCAGCCTCGAATTGGTACGGAATGGCGAGGTATCGGCTTACGGCTTCGCCGTCACCGCCCGTCATAACCAGCGTGGGCGCAGGGCCCAACAGCTCGGTTGCCTCTCGCGCGGCCTTCTCCACCAGGCCGGCGCAGGCCCTGAACACGCCGCTCTCGACGGCCGCCGCGGTATTGCGGCCCAGGAACTCCCGAACGCCGCTTTCCACGGCCTTGACTCCGAGGGTTTCCTGAAGAAGCGAGCGCTTCATTAACCGGGGCCCCGGCGCGATCAGTCCGCCGAGGTGCCGGCCTTGGACGTCCAGAACATCGAAGGTCAGCGCCGTGCCGCAGTCGGTCAGACAGGCCGGAAGGCCATAATGATTCCGCAAGCCGATCAGGCCGACCCAGCGGTCGACGCCCAGCTTTTCCGGCCGCTCGTAGCCGTTGACGACTCCGCAGCACGCCACTTCGGCCTTGACGAAGCGGACCGGCACGCCCCAATGTCCGGCCACCCAGCCGGACAGCCCGGCCTCCATGGCCGCTCCGGCGACGTTCGAGACATATACCGCAGCTGGCGCCTCCAAATCCCCCCAGTGATGATCCAGGTGCGCGGCCAAGGCCAAAGGGTCCGATCGAAAAGCCGGCCCGGCGAGAATCCGTCCGGTTTTCGCGAGGCCCCATTTCACCCGCGAGTTGCCGATGTCGACCAGCATGAGTGTCCGGCTCAAGGCTTTCCCTCTGCCGGCCGCAATCGCACGTCCCCCGAGGCGAACCGCCGAAGCTTGCCGTCCGCGCATTGCAGGATCAAAAGTCCCTCAGCGGTCACGTCGACAATCCGGCCCCCGATCCGGGCCTCTCCCTGGTAGATCGTGGCCTCTCTTCCTTGCAGGCGATGAAACCGGCGCCATTCGGGAAGATAGGGCGGCAGTCCCCGCTCCGCATAGCTTTCAAGCAGGGGCAACAACTCGCCCAGTATCGCCGCGATCAAGTCATTTCGCGGCGGAATCTCGGCGCCTGCCACATGGGCGAGATCCATCCAAGCCTGGTCGATGGAACGGCCCAAGCCCGGCGGAATAGAGCGGTTCAGACCCAAGCCGATCACCACGGCGCATTGGCCATGAGCTTCCCCGGTCACTTCCAGCAGGATGCCGCCCAGCTTCCTCTCTTCGAAGAGTATGTCGTTCGGCCATTTGAGCCCGACCTCCCGAATTCCCCTCGCGGCCAGCGCCCGGACCACCGCGACGCCCGCCGCGAGGCTGAGCCCCGCCGCCCGCGACGGGTCCTCGAAACGCCAGAGCACCGACAGGTAAATATTGGCTCCGAACGGCGACAGCCAGTTTCGCCCGAGCCGGCCGCGGCCGGCGGTTTGGGCTTCGGCGAGGCACACGGTGCCGGTCGGCGCTCCATCCGCGACGGATCGCATGAGATGGGCATTGGTCGAATCGATCTCGCCGTGGAGTTCGAGGCGGCTCAGCAAGGCCGCGGCTTCGGAACCCAAACCGGCGCGGATCGCGGCTTCGTCCAGGAATTCCAAAGGGGATAGCACCCGATAGCCCCGGCCGGGCAGGGCGGAAATCTCGATCCCCAAAGCCTCCAACTCGCGCACGTGTTTCCACACGGCCGTCCGGCCGATGCCCAGAGCGGAGGCCAATTCAGTGCCGGAGTGAAAGCGGCGGTCGGACAAGAGCCGCAGCAAGGCTTTATTCAGATCGTCTATCGGCATGGAAAGCCCCGTCCTGTCTCAGCGGCTTTTATCCAGGGCTCTTAGATGGGCGAGCTTTTCGGCGATCTTGATCTCCAGCCCGCGCGGCGCCGGCCGGTAATACGCGCGGGGCGAGAGGCCCTCGGGAAAATAATTTTCCCCGGCGGCGTAGGCGTCCGGCTCGTCGTGGGCATACCGGTATTGCTTGCCGTAATCCAGCTGCTTCATCAGGCCGGTGGGGGCATTCCTGAGATGCAGGGGCACCTCGAGGCTACCGGTGGCGGCGGCGTCCGTCCGCGCCGCCTGGTAGGCGGTGTATACGGCATTGCTTTTGGGAGCGCAGGCGAGATACAGCACCGCCTGCGCCAGGGCCAGCTCGCCTTCCGGACTGCCCAGGCGCTCCTGCACGTCCCAGGCGTTCAGGGCCAGCTCCAGGGCGCGCGGATCGGCGTTGCCGATGTCCTCGCTGGCGATCCGGACGATGCGGCGGGCCAGGTAAAGCGGATCGCAGCCGCCGTCCAGCATCCGGCACAGCCAGTACAGGGACGCATCCGGCGCGCTGCCCCGCACCGCCTTGTGCAGGGCCGAGATCTGGTTGTAGAAATCCTCGCCCTGCTTGTCGAAACGGCGGACGCCGCCGCCCGCCAGCACTTCGTGGGCCAATTCGGGGGTCACCGTCCGCTGCCCGGAATCCATCAGATCGACGGTGATTTCGAGGAGGTTCAACGCCTTCCGCGCATCCCCATCGGCCGCTTTGGCGTACCAGCGCCGCACTGCCTCGGCGATTTCGAGCCCCCGTCCGCCATAGCCCCGTTCCGGATCGTTCAAGGCCCGGTCCAGGGCCGTGAGCAACTCGTCCTCGGTCAAAGGCCGCAGGACGTAGACCCGGGATCGGGACAGCAAGGCGTTGTTCAGCTCGAAGGACGGATTCTCCGTGGTGGCGCCGATGAAGAACACGGTGCCGTCTTCCACGTGCGGCAGGAAGGCGTCCTGCTGGGATTTGTTGAAGCGGTGGACCTCGTCCACGAACAGGAGAGTGCGGCGGTTCCGCTCGGCCAGCCGCCGCTTGGCCTCGGCCACCTGTTCGCGGATTTCCTTGACCCCGGACAGCACGGCGGAAAGCGGCGAGAATTCCGCGTCGGCGTGATGGGCCACCAGCCGCGCCAGAGTGGTCTTGCCGGTGCCGGGCGGCCCCCAGAAGATCATGGAATGCAGTCGCCCGGCCTTGATCGCCTCGTACAGCGGCTTTCCCGGCGCGATCACGTGCGTCTGGCCGATATATTCGTCCAGCGTGCGCGGTCGCATCCGGTCGGCCAGGGGCTTTAGGGACTCGGTATTCACCTTCTATTTACTCTCCCTCGGCGAGAAGGCTAGGGTGAGGGGAAGCAAGATTTCTCTTTACGATACATCACTTTTCCTCGAACACGTCCACGCCGGGCGGCGGCTTGAATTCGAATACCGAAGGATTCGGCTTGACGCCGGTCTTGACGTTGTTGAAGTAGATTCGGGTCAATTGGCCGAAGTTGTCGCTGAGCTCCATGCCCGCCAAGGTGTCGCCGTCCAGGCCCAGCAGCACGTATTTGAAACCGCTTTCCTCGGACTTCGGCACCAGCTTCAGCCAGTACAAGCCTTCGTCCACGGCCTGTTTTTCGATGGTGAAATTGGTTTCCAGGGGCACTTCGCCACTCAATAACAGTGCCGGCGTGGAACCGATCGCCTCGTTCAGGCGCTTGGCGGTCACCTGCTCCAGATCCTTGTCGTAAAACCAGACCTTGCCGCCGTTCGCGACGATCTCCTGGTTGTAGGGCATCTGATAATCCCACCGGAACTTGCCGGGCCGTTGGAGATAAAACACCCCGCTGCTGCGTTTCCCGGGATTGCCGATTTCATCCACCTGCACCTGGGTGAATTCGGCTTGCAGGGAACTCGCGCGGGCAAGGAAATTGCGGAGGTGCTGGACAGGACTGTCGTCGGCCCTGACCGGCAACGCCAGGACCAGCATCATCAGGAAAATGATCTTTTTTACTAACATAAAGCGATAAGGTTTAGGGTAATGGCGAGGGAAAAAACCGGATTGGGTTCCCCTCGCCCCAGATCCCCATGAGGAGAGGGGATGTCATTGAAGATTTTTCGCGAGGCTTGCCGCATAACCTACGTAATCGCGGGGCGCTAGCGCGATGAGCCGCCGTTTCGCCTCCTCGGGAATCTTTAAATCCTGGACGAAGGCGGCCAAGGCTTCCGCATCGATCCGCCGTCCCCGGGTCAGGGCCTTCAGCTTTTCGTAAGGCTGCTCGATCCCGTAGCGGCGCATGACGGTTTGGATGGGTTCGGCCAAGACTTCGGGATTTTCGGCCAAATCCTTTTCCAGCGCCTCGGCATTGATTTCAAGCTTGGACAAGCCTTTGAGGATGGCTTGCAAGGCGATGACGGTATGGGCGATGCCGACGCCGATGTTCCGCAATGCGGTGGAGTCGGTCAAATCCCGCTGCCAGCGGGATATCGGCAGCTTCTCGGCGAGATGGCCCAATACCGCGTTGGCGAGGCCCAGATTGCCCTCGGAATTCTCGAAATCTATGGGATTCACCTTGTGCGGCATGGTGGAGGAGCCCACCTCGCCCGCCACGGTCTTCTGCCGGAAATACCCCAGCGAGATATAGCCCCATAGATCCCGATCGACATCGGTCAGCACCGTGTTGGCGCGGGCGAGGGCATGGAAGAATTCCGCCAGGTAATCGTGCGGCTCGATCTGCGTGGTATAGGGGTTGAAGACCAGTCCCAGCGACTCGACGAAACCTTGCGCGAAAGCCGGCCAATCGACGTCCGGATAAGCGATCGCGTGGGCGTTGTAATTGCCCACGGCGCCATTGATCTTGCCCAATAGCTCCACCGATTCCAGCTGCTTCGCCTGCCGCTCCAAGCGGATCGCGGCATTGGCGAATTCCTTGCCCATCGTGGTCGGGGTCGCGGCTTGGCCGTGGGTGCGGGAGAGCATGGGCTGATCGGCGTAGAGCCTCGCCTTGTCCTTGAGGGCCGCGATCACTTTTCGCAACTGCGGCAACAAGACCTCGTCCCGCGCCGCCTTGAGCATCAATCCATAGGACAGATTGTTGATGTCCTCGGACGTGCAGGCGAAATGAATGAATTCGCCCACGGCCTTCAATTCGGCATTGCCGGCGATTTTCTCCTTGAGGAAATACTCGATGGCCTTGACGTCGTGGTTGGTGGTTTTCTCGATGGCTTTCACCCGCTCGGCGTCTGCCACCGAGAAATGGATGACGATGTTTTCCAGAACCGCTCGCGCCTCGGGGCTCAGCGAGGGCACTTCGGCGATGGCGGATTCCTGGGCCAAGGCTTGCAGCCAGCGCACTTCCACCAGCACGCGGTAACGAATCAGGCCGTATTCGCTGAGGATGGCGCGCAACGGCTCGACCTTGTCGGTGTAGCGCCCATCGATGGGGGAAAGATTGGTAAGGGTCATAAGCGGGAGATGTCGTAAAAAACCATTCAATGCGGAAAATCTTGGGTGGGGCATGAGCCCGAGGCGCTTTCGATGAGCTAGGCCAGCTTCCGGATACTCGAAACTACGCTTTGGGCAGGGTCACCCCCCTTTGCCCCTGATACTTTCCGCCGCGGTCCCGATAAGAGGTTTCGCACAGGTCGTCGGCTCCGATGAACAATACCTGGGCGACGCCTTCATTGGCGTAAATCTTCGCCGGCAGGGGCGTGGTATTCGAAAATTCCAGGGTCACGTGCCCCTCCCATTCCGGCTCCAAGGGAGTCACGTTGACGATGATCCCGCAGCGGGCATAGGTGCTTTTCCCCAAGCAAATCACCAGGACATCGCGCGGGATCCGGAAGTATTCCACGGTCCGCGCCAGGGCGAAGGAATTGGGCGGGATGATGCAAACGTTCTGGACGACGTCGACAAAGCTGCTCTCGTCGAAATTCTTGGGATCGACGATGGCCGAGTTGATGTTGGTGAAGATCTTGAATTCGTTGGAGCAGCGGATGTCGTAGCCGTAGCTGGAGGTGCCATAGGAAATGATGCGGCGATCGCCCACGTTCCGGACTTGGTTCGGTTCGAACGGCTCGATCATCCCGCACTCCGCGGCCATGCGGCGTATCCAGCGGTCGGATTTGATGCCCATCAGTCGTTCACCACGGTGATGGTCGGGAATCTCGCGCTGTAATCCTTGGCCTTGAGCGCCAGGCGGGCGGCCAGCTTGCGGGCGATAGCCTTGTAAATCCGGGCCGGCTCGCCCTCCGGGTCGGCCACCACGGAAGGCTGGCCGCCGTCCGCGTGCTCGCGAATCCTGATGTCGAGGGGCAGCGAGCCCAGCAGTTCCGTCCCATATTTCTCCGCCATCCTTTCGCCGCCGCCGGCCCCGAAGATGGGCTCCGCATGCCCGCAGCGGGAGCAAATATGGATGCTCATGTTCTCGACCAGGCCCAGCACCGCGACGCCCACCTGCTCGAACATCTTGAGGCCCCGCTGGGCGTCCAGGAGGGCGATGTCCTGGGGAGTGGTCACGATGACCGCGCCGGAGACCGGAATCTGCTGGGCCAGGGTCAGCTGGATGTCGCCGGTGCCGGGCGGCAGGTCGATGATGAGATAATCGAGGTTGTCCCAGAGCGTATCCTTGAGCAACTGCTGCAAGGCGCCGGTCACCATCGGCCCGCGCCAAACCATGGGCTGGTCGCCATCGACGAGATAGCCGATGGACATGGATTGCACGCCATGCGCCAGGCGCGGGATCAGCTTGTTGCCGCCTTGCACCTCGGGACGGCCGGACAGGCCCAGCATCGTCGGTTGGCTGGGACCGTAAATGTCCGCATCCAAAAGTCCCACCCGCGCCCCTTCGGCGGCCAGCGCCAGAGCCAGGTTGACCGCCGTGGTGGATTTTCCGACCCCGCCCTTGCCGGACGCCACTGCGATGATGTTTTTGACGCCCGGCAGCGGCTTGAGGTTCTTCTGCACGGCGTGGGAAACGATCTGGGTGCCGATCTCGACCCTGACTTCAGCCGCGCTGGTGTCCGCCTTGATTTTGTCTTCGAGCGTTTTCTTGAGTTCTGCCTGGTGGCTCGCCGCAGGATAACCTAGCGTCACCTTGACGTGAACTTTGCCGCCTTCCACATCGATTTTCTTGACCATTCGGGCGGTCAACAGGTCGGTTCCCAGGTCGGGGCTGATCCAGCCTTTGAGGCTGTTTTCTACGTCGGCTTGAGCAAAGGGCATACGGGGCGCCTCCAGAGCGGCAAAACGGCTAGCGCCATTCTACACAATTTGACGGAACCGCCTGAATGGTGGCGATCGATCATCGAGCTCGGAATATCGAGCTTCGCCCCAGGGCGGCTGACGGGATATGACCGGAATCCGGGAG
>CADDYU010000068.1 GCA_902810705.1 Methylococcaceae bacterium | reverse complement strand
GGGCGGGGCGGCGCGGGCGGCCTCCAATTCCCGCCGCATGGCCTGGCGTTCCCGCGTCAGGGACGCCGTCATGGCGCCGAGTTGACTCTGCTGGGCTTTCAGCTGAGCTTCCTTGCGGTGGAGTTCTTCCTCGAGCTGACGCAGGCGCGTGTCGTCGGAACGCCTCGGGACGGATTTCTCCTCGCGAATCCGAGCACGGAGATCATCGAGTTCGTCCTGGGCCCGGCGCAGGGCATCCTGCTGCTGCAACAAGCGTTCCCGCGTGCTCCGAAGCTCCGAGCGAAGCTCCTGGGTTTCCTGCCGTTGCCTTTCGGTGGTTTGCCGCAAGATTTCCAGCTCCTGCCTTTGCACCTCGGCGGCCTCGGTGGCGGCGGCGAATGGCAGGTTCGCGCTGTCCAGACCCGAAGCCTTGCGGTACCAGTTGACGGCGGCGGCCTGATCCTTCGCCACCCCCAGCCCTTGTTCGTAGAGATGCCCCAAGTTGATCTGGGCCTGGGCGTTGCCTTGTTCGGCGGCTTTCCTGTACCACTTGGCCGCTTCCCGGTAATCGGCGGGTTGACCCAAGCCCTTTTCATAAATCTCGCCGACGTACAACTGGGCGGCGGCGTCCCCCTCCTCGGCCTTGGGCCGCCACACTTTAAGAGCGCTCGCGTAATTGGCCCGGTCGTAAGCCACGTACTCGCCGCCGCGCACCTCGCAATCGGCGGCCGTGGTGCGGACGGGGCGGCGCGCGCTCAAGTAGGTCACTTGCGAGCCGAGCTTGCGGAGTTGTCCGGGCAACAGGCAGTCGACCACGAACAGCTTGTTCACGTCCTCGACGTAGCCCTCCACGGCTCTGGACATCGCCTCGCGGCTCGGTGGGGACGTGCAGCCTACGATGAAGGCGGCGGCCATCGCGGCCAAGGCGCAGGATTGGATGGAAAACTTGGGCATAACCCCTCATTGGGAAAATCGGGGAACATCAGATGTGGTCAGCGGAACCATAGCAGCAACTCGGGGCTACGACAATTCTTTAACTACCGGGGCAGGCGGGCCAGGATTTCCGGCCAGACCTTTTCCCAACAGCAGCGGTGATCGAAGCCCGGGATCACCTTAACGATCGCCCCGGGGCGCGCCCGGGCAACGGGGGCAAGGAGCTCGGGCGGGACGGTCGCGTCGTTCTCGCCGAAGTAGTGGAATTCCGCGAACCCGGGATTTTTCGACCGGTTGGGATTGAGCGAACCCTCGAGCGGACTGTAGCCATGATGTTCCGCGAAGAGTCGAATGTCCAGATTGCCGGCGATGGTCGCCACGGCCCGAGTTTCGGGAAAACGTTCCGCGAGCAGCAAGGCCAGGGCGCCTCCGCCGCTATGGCCGAAAAAGACCAGATATTCATAGGGCTGGACGGCTTGGAACGCGCGAAGCCCGGCGGCGAGGCTGTCGACGACCTCCGGCGCGTAGCGCCGATGGGTCCAAAGCGGGGCGGTGCAGCCGGGATCGGCGGCGTGCCCGTGGTAGCACGGACGCCCGAGATACAAGGCGGCGCTCTCGTCGAGCCCCATCAAACCGAGCATCAGGGGATGGCGGGGGGTCGGATCGGGCGAGATTCGGGTGCGCGATGCCCAGGGCAGGCCGTCGCCTTCCAAATAGACGTGCAGAATCGGCGTCCCGAGGGCCGAGGCCTTGTAAAAGGAGGCGAGGCGGAAACCCAGGCCCTGCAATTCGAGCGGCCGAAAGCCGAGGTCCACGGCTTGCCGGGTCAAACGCTCGCCGGGCGTGGCGCACGCAGCTAGCGTCATGATTAATGCCCAGGATATGCGGCGCGCCCTTCTCGCGACCACAGAGCACGGGCTCACGGCCGAGGCTTGGGCGGCGGTGGCCGGGCCGCGCTCAGGCTCACTTGGTTACCGCGCAGCCTGATATCGAACCGGCTGGTCTGATGAGCCGCGATGGGCGCCGAGGCGCGCCATTGGGCCGTGTCCAGGTTCCTGAACGCGGCGAACGTGGCGACGAACCCGGTATCTGCGCCAGGCGTTAAAACCAGCTCGCGCTTTTCACCGGGCTTGAGGATAAATTCCTCCTTGCGGACCATGTCTCCCGCCAATGCCGTCTGCTCTTTTTCGTAGAGGCTGAAGAAATCGGCGCCGTTGAACGCGGAAAGCCCCTTGAGCTCATAGATGCGCAGCAACAGGGGTGAGGAACGGCCCTCGCTGTCGGGATTGATGTCGGGCGCAGCCTCGATGTTGAGCTCGACGCGGGTTGGCGGGGGCGGTGGTTGTTCCTCCTTCGCCGAGCCGAACAATCCGCAGCCGTTCAAAGTCAGGGCCAGGGCCAGCCAGAGCAAGCTATTCATTTTGATTATTCTTGGTATTTCGATGAACTGCGAGTCGATTCGGTACTCTGACCAGCGAACGGCTATCGCTGTGTCGCCACGGATTTGCTATATATAGCCGCAATCGCGTTATCCTCCAAATAGAGCCTGGCAAGGCGAGGCAGCGGCGGTCGGCGGTGAATCGCGTTTCGATCGGCTTGCCGCTCTCAGAGAACCACAGCGCCATTCCGTTCGCTCCTATGCCGCTTACGTTAAGGGTCATCAGCTATAAGGGATTGCCGCCGGCAACAGAGCTATCGGCCACCTTCGATCATCAAGGGGGCGCGATCGGGCGCTCGCCCGACAATCAATTCGTGCTCCTCGACCCCGACAAATTCATCTCCCGCAAGCACGGCATCATCAGCTACGAAAACGGCACCTATTTTTTCGCGGACACCAGCACGGCCGGCACCTTTCTGGCGAACAAGAATTTATTGCTGCAGCACGACCGGCTCGCGCTGAGCCAGGGCGATGTCTTGAAGATAGGCGATTACGAACTGCAAGTGGATCTTTCGGGCGCGCCGCCGGCCTTTGAGTTCGGTTTTCCCGAGCCAGAGAATTTACCGTCCGGAGAGCCGGCGCGAGACCCCTTCAGCTTCGACCAGCCCTTGCCGGAGATCACGCCGCCGCCTCTTGAAAGCGCTTTTCCCTCAACCGGGGAGCCGCCCGGCCCGAGCTTTATCGATCAGCCCGATGTTTCATCGCTGCACGAACCCATGATTTTTCCGGACGTGGCGCCGGCGCCGTCACGCTCCGAATCCGACATCTTTCCGGAATTCAATCCCGAAGAGCTATTGCGGGATTTCGGCGGGCCAGACGCCGCGAGGCCCGCCAAAATGGAGGAAGCGCCGGAATTTCCGGATGAGTTCTTTCAGGGCCTCGGCGAGATTCTTCAGCCGAAGGAACAGGCCGCGAAGTCTCCGCAAGCCGAGGCGTCTCCACAGGGTAATGAGTTTCCCGAGATCAAGGCCGCCACCCTTACACCAACGCCGAGCACGGTAGGTACAACCGAGCAAGCCGCCGACCGGGAGCATCCGGTGATCGACGAGTCTCCTTCGGTCGAAGCCGCCCGAGGGCCATCCGAACCGGCTTCCTCGGCCTCCCTCCCGCATCTTCCGGAAACCGGCGACCGCTCGGGCAAGCCCGGCCCCGATCCCCAAGCCATGGTTCGGCCCGTGGGCGGCACCGATCCGAGCGGTGAAGAGCTGTTCCGGCTGTTTCTGGAGGGCGCGGGCCTCACGGAGGCCGGTTGGCTCAAGCGGGAGGACCTGCCCGAGGCGATGAAAACCGTGGGGGCTCTCTTCAGGGATCTGGTGGACGGCATGATGGCGGTACTCCGCGCCCGTTCGGAGCTGAAGAGCCAGCTTCGGGTCTCGGTGACCACGCTCCGCCCCTTGAATAACAACCCGCTCAAGTTTACCGTCAACGTCGAAGACGCTCTGCGCGTCCTGCTGTCGCGCGATCATCCGGGGTTCATCGATCCCTTGGAGGCGGTGCGGGAGGGCTACGCCGATCTGATGAACCATCAACTGGCCATGGCGGCCGGCATTCAAGCCTCGCTGGCCGCGCTGCTCAAGCGTTTCGACCCCCAGCAATTCGAGAGGCAGTTCGAGGAGGGCATCGTTTTCCAGCGCAAGGGAAAATGCTGGGACGCTTACAGCAAGGCCTACCCCGAGATCGTGAACGAGGCCCTGGAGAATTTCTTCGGCGAGGAATTCGCCGAGGTTTACGAGCGGCAGATGCAGGTTCTCCGCGCTTCGAAAAAGCAACCATAATTTATCGGCCCCCGACGTAGAAAACACCATGTCCGAAAACAATAGAGTCGTCTGGTCCGAGGGGATGTTTCTCCGTCCCCAGCATTTTCAGCAGCACGACCGCTTCGTGGAATCCTTGATCAACGGCCGTTGCCGGGGCTTGCGGCCGTTCGACTGGGGCTTCGTCGCGCTCAAGTTGGACCCGCGCCAGCTGGCGATCGGCAAGCTGGCGCTGACCGAGGGGCGGGGAATTTTTCCCGACGGGACGCCTTTCAATCTGCCCGAGGACGACGAACTTCCGCTGCCCCTCGACGTGGGCGAGGACGTGAAGAACAGCCTCGTTTATCTGGCGCTGCCGCTCAGGCGCCAGGAATCCGCGGAGATCGACAGCGAGGCCTTTCCGGACAGCCTTGCCCGCTACCGTTCGGGCGAGCGCGAGGTGCGCGATCACAACGGCGGCGCCGACAGCCGCTTTCCCGTGCAGATCGGCCGGCTCCGCACCCGCCTCATGCTGGAGCGCCAGGAGCGCTCGGGTTACGTGTGCCTGGGCGTGGCGCGGATTGCCGAAGTCCGCGCGGACAAGACCGTGGTCTTGGACGATCATTATCTCCCGCCGGCGCTCAATTGTGTCGCCGCGGGGCTATTGGGCGGTTTCCTGCGCGAGCTGCACGGCCTTCTGCACACGCGCGGCGAGGCCCTGGCGGCGCGGGCGGCGGAGGCCGGGCGGGGCGGGGTGGCGGAAATCGCCGATTTTCTGCTGCTGCAAATGATCAACCGCTATCAGCCCCTCTTCGATCACCTCGCGAATAGCGCCGCGCTGCACCCGGAAGACTTCTACGGACTGGCGGTGCAGTTGGCCGGGGAGCTTGCGACGTTCTATCGAGCGAGCAAACGCCCGATCGGCTTTCCGGTGTACAACCACGACGATCTCCAGGGCTGCTTCACCCCGGTGATGGAGGAGCTTCGGCATCTGCTCGGCATGGTGCTGGAGCAAAACGCCATCCAGCTGCCCTTGAGCAAGCCGAAGTTCGGCGTCTATGCGGCCAGGCGCCCGGACTTGAACTTGCTCGAGAACGCCGTGTTCGTGCTGGCGGCCAACGCTCAGGTGCCGCCCGAGACGCTGCGCACCCATTTCCCGCCCCAGGTGAAAATCTGCCCGGTCGAGGACATTCAGACCCTGGTGCGTTCCGCCCTGCCCGGGATCTCCATCCATCCGCTTCCGGTGGCGCCACGGCAGATCCCTTTCCATGCCGGGTTTTCCTATTTCGAGTTGAGCAAGCAGAGCGAGCTGTGGAAGAAAATGCCCACCTCGGGCGGTTTCGCCATCCATATCGGCGGCAATTTTCCGGGGCTGGAGTTGGAGTTTTGGGCCATCAAGAAGGGGTAAACCGATGTGAGCCAGGACGATCCGTTCGCGTCCTTGGGCGACGACGACAAGACCATCCTCCGTCCCATGCCGGGCGGCCGGATGCGGGGCGCGCCGCCGTTCCAGACCCCGCCGCCCGCTAGGGAGCCCGAAGGGCCGTCCGAAGCGCGGGAGCCGCCCGCGCTAGGGGACAATCCCCTGATCGCCGGCGCCCGCTCGTTGTTGTCCCTGGTGGCGCGGCTTCGCAACACCCCGTTCCATCCCGCGATTCCCAAGCTTCAGCAACAGGTGGTCGGCGAGCTCAGGCGCTTCGAGAACCATGCCTTGCAGCGCGGGATCCCCGAGGAGCAGGTTCGCATCGCAAGCTACGCGCTGTGCTCGCTGATCGACGAGACGGTCCTGAATACGCCCTGGGGCGCGCAAAGCTTCTGGGCCCATCAAAGCCTTCTCGTCATCTTTCACAAGGAGGCTTGGGGCGGGGAGCGGTTCTTCGCGACGCTCGATCGATTGGTCCGCCAGCCGGCCCAGAACTTGTATTTGATCGAGCTGTGCTGGCTGTGTCTGAGCCTGGGCTTCCAGGGCAAGTACCGGATCGCGCCGAACGGCCTCAATACCCTCGAGCAGGTGCGCGGCGAGCTTTACCAGTTGATCCGGAGGGTCCGCGGCGATTTCGAGCGGGAGCTTTCGCCGCGCTGGCAGGGCCTCAAGGACGTGCGCAATGCCCTGGTGCGTTACGTGCCCCTCTGGGTCGTCGCGGCGGCCGCGGGCGCGCTTCTGGTGCTGACCTATCTGGGCTTCGCCTTCGCCCTCAACGCGGCGTCCGATCCGGTGGCGCGCGACTTGTTCACCATGGCCAAGGATCAGCCGAAAGCTCCGCCCGAGACGCCTTTTCCGGCGCCGCAATCCCCGCCGCGCGCGGAGCGCTTCAAACCCCTTCTGGCCCAGGAAATCTCGCAGGGCCTGGTGGAGGTGGTGGATGACCGCATTCTCCGCATCCGTAACGCCTTTCCCTCCGGCAGCGATCGGGTGAAGCCCGAGTTCGCGCCCCTGCTGGCCAAGATCGCCAGGGAACTCGGCACGGGCGGCGATGCGGTGCTGGTGACGGGGCACACCGACAACCAGCCGATTTTCTCGGCCCGTTTCCCGTCCAACTTCGACTTGTCCAACGCGCGCGCCAAGCACGTGGCGGAGATTCTTCTGTCGTCCGCGCCCTTGGGCGGGCGGGTCCGCTACGAAGGCCGCGCCGACTACGAGCCCTTGGCGCCTAACGATTCGGCGGAGAACCGGGCGCTGAACCGCCGCGTGGATATTCTGGTCCAGTGAGGGCGAGCGTGAGAGCGATCATCGGGTTCTTCAAGAAAAAATGGGTCGTTCAACTGATCGGCATCGTCGCCCTGGGCGCCTTGATCTGGTTCGCGGGGCCCTTGATCGCGATCGCCGGCCGCGTGCCTCTCGCGGGCGAGCTGGCGCGGGGCCTCGCGATCGCCGGGGTGGTCGTGGTCTTTATCATTTGGCGGCTGATCGCGACGATCCGCGCCGGAAGAAAGGATCGGCAGTTGATGGCGGAGCTGACGGCGCCCGCCAGCACGAAAACCCCGGAACAGGAGGCTACCGAGGAGCATCTTCAGGTCCTTCGCAGGACGTTCGAGGAGGCGCTCAAGGTGCTCCAGGAGACCCGCGCTGCCCGCAAAGGCAATCGGCACTACCTTTACGAGCTGCCCTGGTACGTCATCATCGGCCCGCCCGGCTCCGGCAAGACCACGGCCCTGGTCAATTCGGGCCTCAAGTTTCCCCTGGCGAATCGCCTCGGCAACAATCCCATCCGGGGGGTGAGCGGCACCCGCAACTGTGAATGGCTATTCGCCGAGGAGGCCGTGCTGCTCGACACCGCCGGTCGTTACGTCACCCAGGAGAGCTATCAGGCGGTGGATGCCGCCGAATGGCGGGGGTTTTTGGACCTTCTCAAGAAATACCGCCCGCGCCGCCCCATCAACGGCATTCTGGTCAGCCTGAGCGTCGCGGATCTTTTGCAGCAAACCGAAGAGGAGCGGGCGCTGCACGCCAGGGCGATCCGCCAGCGCGTGCAGGAGCTGTATCAGGTGCTCGGGGTGCGCTTTCCCATCTACATGCTCTTCACCAAGAGCGATCTGGTGGCCGGCTTCACCGATTTTTTCGCCGATCTGGGCGAAGAGGAGCGGGCGCAGGTTTTCGGCGAAACGTTCCCCGCGGAAACGGTGGCTGAATCCCGGGATCTCATCGAGCGCTTCGCCGGCGCCTATCAGGAGCTCTTGGACCGCCTCAATCGAAGAACCTACCAGCGCATTCAGGAGGAGCGGGATCTCCAGCGGCGCAGCGCGATCCTCGATTACCCCCAGCAAATGGCCTTGCTCAAGCCCGCGATGCTGACGTTCCTCCGCGATGCCTTCGGTCCGAGCCGCTACGAGGCGGTGCCCCTGCTGCGCGGTATCTATTTCACCAGCGGCACTCAGGAAGGCACTCCGATCGATCGAGTGATGGGGCTTTTGGCCCAGGCGTTCCGCCTAGACCGCCAGGCGGCCCCGGTCTACAGCGGCCGCGGCAAGAGCTTTTTCCTGACCCGGCTGCTGCGCGACGTGATTTTCCCCGAGGCCGAACTGGCCGGGGTCGATCCGCGCGTGGAGCGGCGGCAGCATCTGCTGCAGGCGGGGGCCTATGCGTCCGCTCTCGTCGTGACCTTGGGCGTCATCGCGCTGTGGGCGGTCAGTTACGGCCGCAACCAAGAGGCGATCGGGCGGGTGGAGGAGGCGATCGCCCGCTATCGGACGGCCGAGGCGGCCTCCGGAACCGATGCGCGAGCGCTACTGCCCAAGCTGGAGGCCTTGCGCGCCGTCGACGAGGTTTACGCGGAGGCCGGCTGGGCTTCGCATTGGGGCCTTTCCCAGGGAGAAAAGCTAAGGCAAGCGGCCGGTCACGCTTACGAGCATTGGTTGAAGAGCTTCTTTCTCCCGGCCGTTACGGCGCGGGTGGCCCAGCGGATGGTCACCGGCAGCGAGGCGGGAAATCCGGACATCCTTTATGAATTGCTGCGGGTTTACTTGATGCTGGGCCGGCCGGAACGGATGGACGCCAGGATCGTCCGTCCCTGGATCAAGGTGGATTGGGAGCGTCAATTCTCGGCCGAGCCGGAGATCCAAGCGAAATTGCTCGCCCATCTGGACCGGCTGCTGGCGTTCAAGCTCGAGCCTTTGCCTCTGGACGACCGGCTGATCGCGGCGGTCCGCACCAAGCTGACTCAGGTGCCGCAAGGGATGCAGATCTACGCCCGCTTCAAGAACGAGGCGCTTCTGGATTCCTCCCGGGATTTCCGATTGGCCGATGTCCTCGGGCCGCCGGGAGAGCGCGCGTTCGTGGCCGCCGACGGCCGCGACATCAAGCGCTTGACGGTGCCGGGTTTGTTCACGGCCTATGGCTACGCGGAGCTGTTCCTCAAGCGAAGCCTCGATTTCGTCAAGACCGCCGTGGAGCAGAATTGGGTGCTGGGCCAGGAGCGCGCCACCGAGCCCGCCGAGATTGAACGGTTGCACAGCGATTTTCGAAAGCTGTATCTCGCGGATTATCAAAAAGCCTGGAGCGGTCTCCTCGCCAATCTGAGGTTGCGCCAGGCCGCCGGCCTCAATCAGACGGTCGATCTCTTGGATGTTCTATCCCGCCCCGATTCGCCCCTCCGCTCGCTGCTGGAGTCGGTGGAAAAAAACACGAGCCTGACTAAGGTTTCGACCTTGGCCGCCGAGCTGATGGGCAAGGCGGGCGGCGCGGTGGAAAAACCGGACGAAAGGACCCAGAAACTCCTGGAAGCGGCCAAGCAAGCCGGACTCGAGCCGGAAACCCAGGAGCGCGATCCGGCCCGCGCCGTGGAGAATGCCTTCGAAAGCCTGAACGAACTGGTGCGGGGGAGCGCGGATCGGCCTCCGCCCCTGAACGCCACGCTGCAGACCTTGGCGGCTCTCCGGGATTACGTCATGCAGATCGGAGGCGCCGCGAGCCGCGGCGAGCAGGCGCTCAAGACGGCGGCCGGGCGCATAGCGGGAGGCGGCGGCGATGTGATCCGGCAGGCGCAGCTCGAATTTTCGCGGCTGCCGGAGCCTTTAAAAACCTGGCTGATGTCCCTCACGAAGTTCGGCTGGAGCCAAACCCTGGCCGGCGCCAAGGGCGAACTCGACGCCATGCTCAAGACCGGTGTCGCATCGCCATGCCAAACGGCGTTCGCGGGGCGCTATCCGTTCGTGCGAGGCAGCCCCCGGGATGCCACCTTGGCCGACTTCGCCAAATTCTTCGCGCCCAACGGCGTGCTCGATCAGTTTTTTCAAACCAATCTGAAAAACTTTGTCGATACCCATCGTCCCGTGTGGACGCAGGTCAGCCTGGACAATCAATCGCTCGGGCTTTCCCCGGCGGCCATCCGCCAGTTCCAGAACGCGGCCCGGATTCGCGACGCCTTTTTCGCGGCGGGCGGGCCGGCGTTCTCGGTAGCCTTCGAGCTGAAACCTCTATCCCTCGACGAGCGGCTTGCGGCTTTCCGTCTGGCTTTGGAGGGCCAGGAGACCGCGTACCGCCATGGGCCCGAGCAAATCGCGCGATTTCAATGGCCGGGTCCGACGCCGAGCTCGGGCGTGCGGCTGGTGTTCGAAACCCTGGACGGGCGTCAGGTCAGCCGTGGCAAGGAAGGGCCTTGGGCCTGGTTCCGGGTGCTGGATGAATCGCAGGTGGAGAAGACCGGCCAGCCGGACCGTTTCTACGTCACCTTCCAGGCCGAAGGCTTCAAGGCGCGCTACGAGCTTCGCGCGGCCAGCGTGAACAATCCCTTCAACTTGGCGGAACTCAAGAGTTTCTCTTGCCCGGAGGCCTTGTGATGGCTGCTAATTCAGTGATACCCGGCTTCTACGGAAAGCTGCCGATCCTCGGCGACTTCGTTTCCCGCCGACTGCCGAGAGCCTTTATCGACGCTTGGGATCAATGGCTGCAGAGCGCTTTGGCGGCGAGCCGCGAGCAACTGGGCGCCGGCTGGCTGGAGGTCTATCTCACCAGTCCCCTCTGGCGCTTCGCGTTGAGCCCGGGGCTCTGCGGCGAGAGCGCCTGGGCGGGCGTTCTGATGCCCAGCGTCGACAAGGTGGGCCGCTATTTTCCGTTTACGGTGGCCGCGCCCGTCGCCCGGGCGCACCTGTTGCCATACCTTTTCGATAGCGGCTCGGCCTGGTTCGACGAGTTGGAGGATCTCGCGCTGTCGGGACTCGAGGACGGTTTCAAGCTGGATGAATTCGACGAGCGGCTCCAAAGCCTCGCGCCGCCCGAGTTTCTGGCCGATGGAGCTTCTCCGGCCGAGGCGGGAGGCCAAGGGAGGTTGGCCCTGCAGCTCGGCTTGGCCAGTCAGAAGCAAACCGGTATGGCTTTCATAGGGCTAAGCGGCATTCTGCTCAGGGAATTTTTGCCCACCTTCAGTCTTTGGAATACCGAGGGATCGAGGCACATCGACCCCTCCCTCGTGATATGCGAGGGCTTGCCTCCCGCCGATACCTTCGTCCTGCTGATGACGGGACAATGGCAGCAGCGGGGCTGGAGCCTCAGAAGCTTTAGCCTGCCGCTGGCGGCGCGTCGAGAAAGCCCGTCTTCTCCGGACGAATCGGCTCGGCCGGGTTCAGGACCGGGAGAAACTCTGATCCAGGGCCGCTGGCGCTCCTGCGGCATCACCGTGGCGGGCAAGAAACGGGCGCTCAACGAGGATGCCCTGATCGAGCGGCCGGACTTTGGGCTTTGGGCGGTCGCCGACGGGATGGGAGGGCACCTCGCCGGCGACGTCGCAAGCCGAAACATCGTCGAGGCCTTGGCCGAGGTGGAGCCTTCGGCCGATCTCGAAGCCTTCATCGAGCGGGTAGAGAACCGCCTGCAAGAGGTCAACACCGCCTTGCGGCAAATGGCGAAGCGTGATGGCGGGGGGCAGATCATCGGCAGCACCGTGGTCGTGCTCTTGGCGGTCGGCGACCGGTGCGCGGCCGTTTGGGCGGGCGACAGCCGGCTATATCGCTGCCGGGCGGGCAAGCTGGAGCAATTGACCCGCGATCATTCGCTGCTCGACGCCATGATCAGTACCGGATTGGTGAGCACGGAACCGTCATCGGCGCCCGGACACTGCAATGTCATCACCCGCGCGGTCGGTGCGGATACCCGTTTGAGCTTGGATGTCGAGCGCTTCGAGCTTCTCGACGGCGACCGGTTCCTGTTGTGCAGCGACGGTTTGGACAAGGAACTCTCGAATCCTGAGATCGAGGCCCTAATGGCTGAGGACGATAGCGGCGAAGCGGCGCGGGCGTTGATCGAGCGTGCCTTGGAGCGGGGAGCGCGGGATAACGTGACCGTGATCGTCGTTCAGGCCGGAGCGGTTGAAAGGGATGAAAAAGAGTCTGATCGCTGAGTGAAGGGAGGTTAACGAGGCGGATCGTAAGTCCTCGGGGAGACGGCGCCAGGATTTTCGATTTAATTGTAAGAGGATGATCTTGCCCTATGCTCAATGGGCTTCAAGGCAGATTTGGAAAGACGAAACAACACCTTTGAATCGGTCTGGTTGTTATAGCGCAGGGCTCTGATTGGGATTACGATACGTATGTTGCATCAGCGAGGAGCCCGTTCGAGTTTGTTGGGGAAGTAGAAGTCCATGAGCACTTTGGATCTTGCCGCGCTGTTAAAGGAAATCTCACCGGCTGAGCCGTGCGGCAAGAATTTGGAGGACGCCCCCGAATTCAGAGTCTTGGAGCAAAAGGCGGAGGGTACGCCCGAGAGACAGGTCGGGAACCGGACCGAGGAGGCTCAAGAACCCAACTGGAACGAAGTGCGCGGATTGGCCCTGGACTTGCTGTCTCGGACGCGCGATTTGCGGGTACTGATGGTTTTGACCCGAGCGATGATCGCGGCGGAGGGTCTCGCCGGGCTTGCGGATAGTCTGAGCTTGGTAGCGGGTACGTTGGAAGGTCAGTGGGAGACGGTTCATCCGCAACTCGACCCGGATGATGGCTACGATCCGACCCAGCGGATCAATATCCTAGAAACCCTGAACAGTTACGATGCGGTGATCCGCTTGCTGATGCGTGCCCCTCTGGTCGAGTCCCAAGCGTTGGGGCGATTCAGCCTGCGGGATGTGCAGATCGCCGCCGGCAAGCTAAAGGCGCCTCCGGGAGAAACCGCCGTGCCGCAGTCGGCCGCGATCAATGCCGCGTTCATGGACTGCGAGCTCGCCGATTTAAAGGCTGCTCAGGAAGCGGCCAGCGGTGGCTTGGACAAGCTTAGGACCATCGAATCGATATTGACTGACCGGGTCGGCGTGAGCAATGCGCCGAATTTCGACCCGCTGCGGTCCGTGTTGAGGGAAATCGCGCAACTGCTGCGCGAGCGCTTGAATGAACGAGGCGTCGTTCAGCCGGACCCGGCCGCCTTCGAGGCGGTGGCGCCGGCCGAGCCTCCGCCGGCGCCACCAGCGGGATCGCCGGTGATCCAGGGACAGCCCGGAACAATCAGTAGCCGCCAGGATGTGGCCCGCGTCCTCGATTTGCTCTGCGATTATTACGCCCGCTCCGAGCCGTCCAGTCCCATCCCCTTGCTGTTGCAGCGCGCCAAGCGCCTGGTTCACATGGATTTTCTGGAAATCATCCGGGATTTGGCGCCGGATGGGTTATCGCAGGTGGAGGTCATTCGAGGCAAGAGCAATACAGAGGAAGCTTCTTGAGTTCGGACGCCGCTCCACCCCTAGGGAAACTCTGAAAAATTCCCTCCCTGGAATTTTTCAGATTGCTTCGCCGCGGTACAGGCCCGCGGCTCGCATCGGAAATCAACCACGTACGTGGTTGATTTCCGATGCGGCACGTCCCTGTGGCGCGGAACCTCTGATAAATCATAGGTTCCCTAGTGACGCCGTGATTCGGCGCGGGAAGTATGGCGGGGAAGCTACGATCAGGCTTGATGAGGCAAACGGGGCGGACATGCACTAGTTTTATGTGAGGAGGATGCGACATGGCCGAAAGCAGTCAAAAATTCATCGCGCGCAACCGCGCGCCACGCGTGCAGATCGAGTACGACATCGAGGTTTATGGCGCCGAAAAGAAGGTTCAATTGCCATTCGTGATGGGCGTTTTGGCCGATTTGTCGGGAAAGCCCACGGATTCCTTGCCGCCGGTGGCGGAACGGAAGTTTCTTGAAATCGACGTGGACAACTTCAACGAACGCTTGAAGGCGATGAAGCCGCGGGTGGCGTTCCAAGTGCCGAATACCCTCACCGGGGAAGGCAATCTGATGATCGACATCACTTTCGAGAGCATGGACGACTTCTCGCCCGCCGCCGTCGCCCGCAAGGTGGATGCCTTGAACAAGCTGCTGACCGCGCGGACGCAGTTGGCCAATCTGATCACTTACATGGACGGCAAGGCCGGAGCGGAGGAATTGATCGCCCAAGCGCTCAATGATCCGACTTTGCTTCAATCGTTGGTCTCGGCGCCGAAGCCACAAGACTCGCCTTCGGCGGAGACTCCAAGCAGCGAGGGATAAACGATGGCTGAACTACAAACCCAGACCGAGGGCCAAGCCGAGGCCAAGACGCTTGAGCCCGGGCTTTTTTCGACCCTGCTGAACAAGGAGTTCAAGCCCAAAACCGATCGGGCCAAGGAGGCCGTGGAGGCGGCGGTGGGCACCCTGGCCGAGTTCGTCTTGAAAGACAGCTCGGTCATTTCGGAGGACGCGGTCAGGACCATTCAAGCCATCATCGCGGCCATCGACCAAAAGCTTACCCAGCAAATCAATCAGATCCTCCACCACCCGGATTTCCAGCAGGTGGAAAGCGCTTGGCGGGGATTGCATTACCTCGTCAACAATACCGAGACCGACGAGATGCTCAAGATTCGCGTCATGAACATCTCGAAAAACGACCTTCGCAAGACCTTGAAGAAGTTCAAAGGCACGGCGTGGGACCAAAGCCCTATCTTCAAGCAGATCTACGAGCATGAATACGGGCAGTTCGGGGGTCAGCCGTTCGGATGCCTGGTTGGGGATTATTACTTCGATCACAGCCCCCCGGACGTCGAACTCCTTGGCGAGATAGCCAAAGTCAGCGCCGCGGCTCATGCGCCGTTCATCGCCGGGGTATCGCCGAGCGTCATGCAAATGGATTCCTGGCAGGAACTCGCCAATCCCAGGGATCTCACCAAGATCTTCCAGACGCCCGAATACGCCGCCTGGCGCTCGCTCCGGGAATCGGAGGACTCCCGTTACATCGGGCTCGCGATGCCGCGCTTCCTGGCGCGCTTGCCGTATGGCGCGAAGACCGAGCCGGTCGAAGAGTTCGATTTCGAGGAGGATACGGGAGGCGCCGACAGCAGCAAGTACGCCTGGAGCAATTCGGCCTACGCCATGGCGGTCAACATCAATCGCTCGTTCAAGCTCTACGGCTGGTGCTCCAGAATCCGCGGAGTGGAATCGGGCGGCGCGGTCGAAGGCTTGCCCGTGCATGCGTTTCCCACCGACGATGGCGGGGTGGACATGAAGTGTCCGACCGAAATCGCGATCAGCGATCGGCGCGAGGCGGAACTCGCCAAAAACGGGTTTATGCCATTGCTGCACAAGAAAAATACCGACTTCGCCGCGTTCATCGGAGCGCAATCGCTGCAAAAGCCGGCGGAATACTACGATCCCGACGCCACCGCCAACGCCAACCTCGCGGCCCGGCTGCCGTATCTGTTCGCGACGTGCCGGTTCGCGCACTATCTTAAATGCATCGTGCGCGACAAGATCGGCTCATTCAAGGAGCGTGCCGATATGGAGCGCTGGTTGAACAACTGGATTCTGAATTACGTGGATGGCAATCCGGCCACTTCCAGTGAAACGACCAAGGCTCAAAAACCTCTGGCGGCGGCGGAAGTCGTGGTGGAGGAAGTGGAGGGCAACCCGGGGTATTACAGCGCTAAATTCTTTTTGAGGCCGCATTATCAGCTGGAGGGACTCACGGTTTCGCTGCGTTTGGTTTCGAAATTGCCGTCGGCCAAAGCCGCGTAGGGGCGAAACAACTCGAACAATGACGTTTCAAAGCGCGCGAGGATGTTTCGCCAATTTTTATAAAGTCAGCAAAGAGGAGTGCATGTCATGGCCGTTGATATGTTCATGAAGATCGAGGGAATTAAAGGCGAGTCTAGGGATAAAGCCCACAAGGACGAAATCGACGTGCTTGCCTGGTCCTGGGGCGCCAGCAACTCAGGTTCCGCACATACGGGAGGCGGGGCCGGGGTCGGCAAGGTCAACGTGCAGGATCTGAGTTTCACGAAGTACATCGACAAGGCGAGCCCGGAGCTGATGCTGGCCTGTTGCAACGGCAAGCACTTTCCAACAGCCACCTTGGTCGTGAGAAAGGCCGGCGAGCAACCCCTGGATTACCTCAAGATCGAGCTGACCGAAGCGATGGTAACGAGCGTATCCACGGGCGGAAGCGGTGGCGAGGACCGGCTCACCGAGAACATCACGCTCAATTTCGCCAAGGTTAAGCAATCGTATCAGCCACAGAGCGCGACGGGAGGCAAGGAAGGCGGCGAAGTGACCATGACCTGGAACGTCGCGGAGAATGTGAAGGAATAAGCATCCGTTTTAGGGCGTTCGAGGCGAGCCACGGTTTCAGGTTGTCCGGCTCGCTCGAATTTGACACAGGGTTTAACGCATAGCTTTGCTTTCATGAATCGGGGAGCGTATCGCAATACCTAGATTGGGATAACGTAGGAGACCCGACGACCGCCGAGGGAGCCGCCGGGTTTCTCAATATCGCTAGATTGCGAGGCGGCATGCTACGACGCCTTTTCGAAGAGATTTAAGTGGAGGAGTCGGGGATTTTTCCTGAAATCCCTTTCGCAAATGGTGAGGCCAAGTGTTCCCGGCCTTATCCCTTCGATGACCTTGCCGTGCCAACCAGCGCTTCAACCGGTTAGCTTTCCATGAGGGGAAGGAGCAAACAGCGCCTAAATCCTGGCGCCCAAGAGCACTGGCCGGGCGGCGGCTGGCCGAGGACACCACCACGCACAGGGAGAGATCCATTTTATGCAGGCCGAACAAAGTCTTCGGGAGGGAAACCTCAAGCAGGCCCTTGCGCAGCTTCAAAAAGCCGTAAGGAGCGAGCCGGCTAATCCCAAGCTTCGGATTTTCCTCTTTCAGCTCCTATGCCTTCTCGGGGAATGGGAGAAGGCGTTAAATCAGCTGACGGTCGCGGGCGAGCTGGACGCGGCCAATCTCGCCGTCGTTCAGACCTATCGGGAGGCCATTCGCTGCGAAGCGCTCAGAGCCGCCGTGTTCTCGGGGCGTTTTTCGCCGACGATATTCGGAGACCCGCAGCCCTGGATGGCGCTGCTCATCGAATCCCTCAAACTCACCGCCGAGGGCCGGAGCGTGGAGTCGGAGTCGCTGCGGGCGCGGGCCTTCGAAGAGGCGCCCGCCACCCCGGGCTCCCTTGACGGCAAGGCCTTCGCCTGGATCGCCGATGCCGATAGCCGCCTCGGGCCCATGCTCGAGGCCATCGTCAATGGCCGCTATTTCTGGGTGCCGTTTCAGCAGATCCAAAGGATCGAGCTCGAGAAGCCGCAGGATCTCCGCGATCTGGTCTGGTTGCCCTGTCACTTCCAGTGGGCGAATGGCGGGATCGCGGTGGGCCTGATCCCGACCCGCTATGCGGGTTCCGAGCAGGCGGAGGACGCGGTCATTCGAATGGCGCGCCGGACCGAATGGCTGCCCATCGCCGAAGGGGCCTATCGGGGGCTTGGACAACGCATTCTCGCGACCGATATCGACGAGTTTCCCCTTCTCGACATTCGGCAGATTCAATTGACCCCGAGTTGATCCATGCCCGAACTGACGCAAAAGGAACGCCTCCAGCCCGCTTTGCTGGACCGCTTGACCGACGATGAACCCGAAAAGCGGGAAGAATCCCAGGACAAACGGGTGCTGTCCCTGCGGAGGCTGCGGGAGTTGGTATTGCGCGACATGACGTGGCTCTTGAATACCGGATCGCTGGACTCGGCCGTCAATCTGGACGACTATCCGGAGGTGGCTCATTCCGTGCTGAATTACGGGATGCGGGATATGTCCGGCGTCGTCATTTCCGGCGTCGATCTGCCGGCCATCGAGCGCCGGATCAAACAGGCCATCCTGGACTTCGAGCCGCGCATCCTGCCTGACAGCCTTCGGGTCCAAGTCACCACCTCCGAGCACATGAGCAGTAACGCCATGGCGTTCGATATCGAGGGCGAATTGTGGGCCCAGCCCTTGCCGATACATCTTTATATCAAGACCGAGATCGACTTGGAGACGGGCAACGTCGATCTGCGCGATCTGAGCGGATAGACCCATGGACCTTAGGCTCTTGCAGTATTACAACCGCGAATTGCAGCACATCAGGGACCTGGGCGCCGAGTTCGCGCGGGAGTTTCCCAAGGTCGCGGGGCGCTTGGGCCTTGAGGAGTTTGAATGCGCCGACCCGTACGTGGAGCGGCTCTTGGAAGGCTTCGCCTTTCTCGCGGCGCGCGTTCAGCTCAAGATCGATTCGGAATTCCCGATTTTCACCCAGCACCTGCTGGACATCGTCTATCCGCACTATCTCGCGCCCACGCCCTCCATGGGCGTCGCGCAGCTTCAGCCCGATCTCGCCGAAGGCTCGTTGGCCGAGGGATTTTGCGTGCCGCGGGGCACCGTGTTGCGGAGCCAGATCAGCAAGGGCGAGCAAACCGCCTGCGAATACCGCACCGCGCACGATGTCGTGCTCTGGCCCTTGCAGCTGACCGAGGCCGAATATCTCGCGATTCCCTCCGCCGTGACGAACCTCGGCGCGCCCAGCCTGCCAGGACTCAAGGCCGGCCTAAGGCTGCGCCTCAAGGTCACGGCCGGGCTTACCTGCCGGCAAGTGGCGGTGGAAAGCCTGCCGCTTTTCCTGCGAGGGGGCGGCGAGCTGCCGGTGCGCCTTTATCAGCAACTCCTGGCCGACTGCTTTGCCGCGGTGGCCTTGCCGGCCGCGCGTCCCCCGGAATGGGCCCAGGTGATCGGGAAGCCTCCGACTCGGCGCGTCGGTTTCGAGGCGCACGAAGCGCTGTTGCCCGCCATTTCGCGCTCGTTCGAGGGTTATCGACTGCTTCAGGAGTATTTCGCTTTTCCGGAGCGGTATCTCTTCATCGAGTTAACCGGCCTCGGGGCGGCCTTCCGCCGCTGCGAGGCCGCGGAGATCGATGTGATCCTGCTGCTCGGGCGCAGCGATCCGCGCCTCGTCAATGCCATCGACGCCGGCCACTTTGCCTTGTTCTCGACGCCGATCGTCAATTTGTTCCCCAAGCGAGCCGATCGCATTCATTTGGACTCCCGCGCCTCGGAGCATCACATCGTCCCCGACCGCACGCGTCCCATGGACTACGAGGTCTATGCCGTCAAGGAAGTGATCGGATGCGGGGATCAGAACCAGGAACAGGAATTCTTGCCGTTCTACGGCTCCAAATCCTCTTACCGCCGGCCCGATGAACAGGCCTATTACACGCTCCGCCGGCACAGGCGCCTGTTGTCGTCCAAGCAGCGGCGGAACGGCATGCGGGCCAGCTATGTCGGCAGCGAGGTCTATCTTTCCCTGGTGGACGCCCACGAGGCGCCTTACCGGAGCGATCTCAAGCAATTGGCCCTGCAGCTTCTGTGCACCAATCGGGATTTGCCGCTCCTGATGCCGGTGGGGGTCGGAACCACGGATTTTACGTTGCAGATCAGCGCTCCGGTGAAAAGCATCCGCTGTCTCGCCGGCCCCACCAAACCCCGGCCCTCGCAAGCGGATGGCGAGGCGGCCTGGAAACTGATCAGCCATTTGTCGCTCAATTATCTGTCCCTCGCCGACACCGAGCATCGGGAGGGGGCGAGCGCCTTGCGCGAGCTGTTGACGCTCTATGCCGATTATGGCGAGGTGGCCATCCGCAAGCAGATCGAGGGCGTCCTGGCGGTGAGCTCGCGAAACGTGGTGCGCCGCATCGATGCATCAGGACCCATCGTGTTCGGCCGGGGCTTGGAGATCACCGTCCGCTTTGATGAATCGGCTTTCGAGGGCAGCGGCGTATTCTTGTTCGGGGCGGTGCTCGAGCAATTTTTTCGCCGCTACGCCTCGATCAACACGTTCACCGAAACGGTAGTCACGACCAGCGATCGTGGTGAAGTAATGCGATGGCCAGCCCGGATCGGATTGCGGCACACGCTGTAATCGAAGCCCTCTTGAGCGAGCCTTACGGCTTCGATTTTTTCCAGGCGCTGCGCCTGGTCGAGTGCTTGCACCGCGACAAACCACGCCTTGGAACCTCCCGGCGCGCCGGAGAGGATCCCGTCCGGCTGACCCAGGCGCCCGAAATGGACTTCGCGCCGGCCACGCTCGCCTCGTTCGATCCCGGAGAAGCCGGGCATCCGCCCCGTTTGGGCGTCCGTTTCCTGGGCTTGTTCGGGCCGAACGGGCCTCTGCCGTTACATCTGACCGAATACGCCCGCGAGCGCCTGCGGCACCATAACGACCGCACCTTCGCCCGCTTCGCGGATGTATTCCATCACCGCCTGTTGAGCCTGTTCTACCGGGCTTGGGCGGACAGCCGGCCGACGGTCGCGCGCGATCGCCCCGAATCCGACCGTTTCTCGGTATATATCGGTTCCCTGTTCGGCATCGGCATGCCGGCCTTTCGGGCCCGCGACGCCATCCCGGACGAGGCCAAGCTCTATTTCGCCGGGCATTTCGCCAGCCAGACCCGACATCCCGACGGTTTGCGCGAGATCATCACGGATTTTTTCCGCATCGAGGCGGACATTCTGGAATTCGTCGGCGAGTGGATGGCGATCGCCGCGGAGGATCAAACCCGGCTCGGCCTTTCTTTACGAACCGGCGCGCTCGGCGAAAGCACGGTCGTCGGAGCAAGGGTTTGGGGCTGCCAGCACAAATTTCGGGTGGTCTTGGGTCCCTTGAGCCTGGATTCGTATCTGGCCTTCTTGCCGGGCGGGCGAAGCCTCGAGGAACTCCTGGCCCTGGTGCGGCTTTATGTCGGTGACGAGCTGGTCTGGGACGTGAATCTGATCCTCCGCCAGGACGAGGTGCCGGCCCTGAAACTGGACGGCGGCGGCCGGCTCGGTTGGACCACTTGGCTCGGCGAGCGGGAAGGGCGGGGCGACGCCAACAACTTGCGGCTGAATCCGTTTTTTCACGCTTCGCTATCGAAAGTTTAGGGAGGGCAAGCCATGGCTGAAATTGGCCGCGTCAATCTCTTCGGCAAGCTCAACCGGGTTTGCTACAAGGCGATCGAGAGCGCCACGGTGTTCTGCAAGCTCCGCGGCAATCCGTACGTGGAACTGGTGCATTGGCTCCATCAATTGTTGCAGCTCCAGGATTCCGATCTGCATCGCATCATCAAGGCCTTCGGCCTCGAGCCGGCGCGCCTCGCGCGGGATTTCACGGAAGCCCTGGACCGGCTGCCGCGGGGTTCGACCTCGATTTCCGATCTGTCCTCCAATGTGGAGGAAGCGACCGAGCGGGGCTGGGTCTACGGCACCCTCCTGTTCGGCGAAAGCCAGGTGCGCGGCGGCCATTTGATCGTGGGAATCCTCAAGACCCGAAGTCTCCGCAACGAACTCCTAGCGATCTCGAAGGAGTTCGAGAAGATCAAGCCCGACACCCTGACCGACCGCTTCGGCGAAATCGTCCGAGGCTCTCCGGAAGAGGGCTTGTCCGCCAGCGACGGCTTTCAAGCGGGGCAGGGCGCCGCGCCGGGCGAGGCGAGCGGCGCCCTGGCGCCGGCGGCGATGGGCAGGCAGCAGGCGCTCAGGCAGTTCACCGTGGATCTGACCGAGCAGGCGCGGAGCGGCAAGCTCGATCCGATCGTGGGCCGTGATGAGGAGATTCGCCA
>CADDYU010000067.1 GCA_902810705.1 Methylococcaceae bacterium | reverse complement strand
GTTGGAACCCCTTGGCTATATTCCGCCCGCTGAGGCTGAAGCCGCCTATTAGCGTAGCCTGACCGAGTCCGCCATGGCGGCGTGACTCACAACAATCAGCCTCCGGAAAACCCGAGGCGGTTCAATGCGCACGCCGACGCATCGAGCAGTTGTTGATTGAATTGGGAGAGGCTATTAACCCTGGTCCATAACCATCACCTTTCCGACATCAACGTCCACTCTCAGGGAAGGTGGAGGTCCGCTGGCGACCCGAAGCCGACGATAGACCGGGAAAATACGTCCACGACGAAGGCCACGTAAACGAAGCCTTACCAGGTGGACACATATGTGAAGTTGGACACTCATAACGCATTGGGACGCTCAACCCTGACACACCGAAGAAGGCATCCCTCCATCAATTTTCAGCAACTTTACAACTCGGCCCGAAAGCAAAGAGGGGGCGTTAAGCCTGGAGACGGTTCGATCCACAACCGAATAAACAGCAGTGGGATCGCTTCTAACGCGGCATTCCTCCTGTCCACGACATCGCGTACAATCAGCGATCAATTACTGTTTCGGGAAAAATCGGGTTTTCGTTCATGAGGCGCTCCACGTGCTTATTACTCGCTGGCATAGTTCTTCCAGCTTGCCAGACAGAAGTGAAACCAAGCCAAGACTGGCAGCCTTCCACGCTGAGCCAAGCCACGCAAGACAAGGTCCACGAGGCGCTTCGCATTTATCAGCAGTGTGTCAACGACCAAACCCGCCTGCACTTGAACGACAAAGAGGATTCACGCAAGGTCGCCGAGTCGATCCTGGCCTACTGCGAGGGGAAGCTGTCGGCCGTGAAAGCCCCATTCGATGCGGAGAAAGTGCCGGATTCGATTTCCAACCGGTATTTGCGCAGCAAACGGTCCTTGGCGGCCCAGCAGGTGATGCGCGTGGTCATGGCGGGCCAGGCGCTTCGGTCCACCAGCGAACCGCCTTGAGCAAGCCGGCCCTTATTGGCGTGTCCGATTCTTTTCTCGCCGCCTGAGAGGACTCATGACCAAGGCGGAAGCACCCGTCTGAAACCGCGAGATTCCAACCCTTATTTTCCGATGTCGAGGAAACGAGTTGCGCTTTCCTTACGAATCATCCATGTCAAGAGGTCATCATGCAAATCGACCCGAGCCTAATTCCCAGCACCTTAGATGCCGTACACCTCGGCCTCGCGGCGCTGGTAGTATTGCTTTTGCTCGTTCAAATCGTGCTGCTATCGGTGGGCGTCATCGCTCTGCTGCGACGCCGGCAGGCCGAAAAGCCGGTTTCGGTGATCGTCGAGAAGGTGCCGCCAGCCTTGCTGCCGGAGCCGCCGCCCCTCCCAATCCGGGTCGTCGTCGAGAAAATGCCGGCCGAATTGATTTCGATGCCGCAGACCGTTCGCGAAGTGCCAAAGCCCATCGAGGCGCCGAAACCCGAACGCCCGGAACCGGTGGTTGTCAAAGAAGCCACGCCCGACGCGGCCTTACAGCTACTCGGTTTACTCCAGAAAGAGGCCCGGTTTCTCGATTTCATCCAGGAAAACATCGCTAATTATCCGGATGCCGACATCGGTGTCGCGGCCCGGGTAGTGCACGAGGGTTGCCGCAAGGTGCTGAGCCAGCATTTCGAGCTGGAACCGGTACGCAAGGAAGCGGAAAACAGCCGGATCACCCTGCCCAAGGGTTTTGACGCGTCCGCCGTCAGGGTCAGCGGCAACATCGTCGGCGAACCTCCTTTCACCGGTCTTCTGATCCATCGCGGCTGGCGGGCCGTCAAGGTCAAGCTGCCGAAGATCGCCGAAGGCCACAACGTACAGATTGTCGCACCCGCGGAGGTGGAATTGTGAGCGAGACACGCTATTCCGTAGGCATTGATCTCGGCACGACCAACAGCGTCGTGTCTTTCGTGGATCTAGAACAAGTGGACGGCGAAAAGGCCCCGATCGAAGTCCTGGAGATCCCGCAACTGACATCGCCCGGCGTGATCGGCGACAAGAAGCAGTTGCCGTCCTTCATGTACCAGGCCCACGAGGCGGAGCTCGCCCCCAGCGATCTAGTGCTGCCCTGGGACGAGGAGCCGAACGCCGTCGTCGGCGATCTGGCCCGGCAATTGGGCAGCAAGACGCCGATTCGGCTGGTGGCCAGCGCCAAGAGCTGGCTGTCCCACAGCGGCGTGGACCGGCGTTCGGCCATCCTGCCGGTGCAGTCTCCGGAGGAAGTGAAGCGCGTCTCGCCTCTCGAGGCGTCCATCGCCTATCTCCGCCACATGCGTGATGCCTGGAATTACCGCTTCCCGGATACTCCCCTGAGCGAGCAGGATTTGGTCATCACCGTTCCGGCCTCATTCGATCCGGCGGCTCGCGAATTGACCGTCGAAGCCGCTCATGCGGTAGGACTCCGGCAGGCGGTGCTCTTGGAAGAGCCGCAATCGGCCCTGTACAGCTGGATTCAATCCAGCGAAGGAAAGTGGCGCGAACAGGTCAAGCCGGGCGAGATCATCCTGGTCGTCGACGTGGGCGGTGGCACCACCGATCTGTCCCTGATCGCCGTGACCGAGGACGAGGGCAACTTGGTGCTGAATCGGGTCGCCATCGGCGACCATATCCTCCTGGGCGGCGACAACATGGACCTGGCCTTGGCCTATGTCCTCAAAGCGAAACTCCAGGCCGAGGGCAAGCGGCTGGAGCCCTGGCAGCTCCAAGCCCTCACCCATGGCTGCCGGGATGCCAAGGAAAGCCTCTTGTCCGACAACGATACCGATGAAGTGGCCGTGGTGGTGCCGAGCCGGGGTTCCTCCCTGATCAGCGGAACGCTCCGCACCAGCCTGACTCGCGACGAGGTCAACCGCACTCTGGTGGAAGGTTTCTTCCCCCGCGTCGAGCTGACGGACCGGCCGGCCGTGCAGGCGCGCACCGGCCTCACCACGCTGGGGCTGCCCTATGCCAAGGATGCCCGTATCACCAGCCACTTGGCGGCCTTCCTGGGCCGGCAGATCGGCGCGACTTCCGAGCTGGAAGGCTTTGCCGTGCCCGATGGCGCGCGGTTCCTGCATCCTACCGCGCTGCTCCTAAATGGCGGCGTGTTCAAATCGGCCGCCCTGGAAAGGCGGCTACTCGAGGTGCTCAACAGTTGGCTGGAAGCCGATGGCGCCCCCGCGGCACGCCTCCTCCACGGCGCCGACCTCGATTTGGCGGTGGCCCGCGGCGCCGCCTACTACGGCTATGTCCGCAAGGGCAAGGGCGTCCGCATCCGCGGCGGCACGGCAGCGGCCTACTACGTAGGCGTGGAAAGCGCCATGCCCGCGGTGCCGGGCTTCCCTCCCCCCTTGGAGGCCTTATGCATCGCGCCCTTCGGCATGGAGGAAGGCACCGAGGCGGATCTGCCGCCTCATGAGTTCGGGGTGGTGGTGGGCGAGCCGGTGCGCTTCCGCTTCTTCGCCTCCAGCATTCGCCGCGACGACGTGGTGGGCACTCGCTTGGACTGGTGGCCGGAGGACGAGGTCGAGGAACTGGAGGAAATCGAAGTCGTTCTGCCCGCCGAGCGGCACCAAGCCGGCGAAGTCGTCCCCGCGCACTTGGCGGCCCGGGTGACCGAGGTCGGCACTCTGCAACTAGAAGCGGTTTCGCGAGACGGCGGCGAGCGTTGGAAGGTGGAGTTCGACGTGCGGGCGGGCGAAAAGCCGGGCTCCGATCTGGAAGAGAATATCGCGCCCGAGGAGCCAATCCTGGGCACGATGGCGGTTGCGGAGGAATCCATCGAGTCCGCCGCCACGGAAGGGGCGGAAACTGACCCGGACGAGCAGCCCGAGTCGGAGGCTTCCACCACTGAGAGGAAAAGCTTTTGGCCATTTAATAAATAATCTCGTGAACGGATCTTAAACCCATTTATTAGTATCGACGCACTGTCGAACCATAAGGTTGGCGATTCCATATAATGTGCCCCAGCCTTTAATTAAATATTTCGATAAGGAACTTTCATGACGAGTAAATCAAAGGCTTTATGTAAGCTTCCTGTATTAATTATTCTTCTCGCCTTTATCAATGTCGTTGAGATCCCAATTGCCCACGCAAGATGCCGGAATGTTGCCGGCACTCTTAAAGAAAAGGCTGGAGCTACGCCTGCCGTTACCACAGTTGGCACGTTGCGGGGCGGATTGGTCGGAACGTATAGCTTTACCATCACCAATACTATTCCGAATTCACAAATCGCCAGTGTTTCGCTATTTAACGGTTCCTCGACCATTACCACGCGAAAAGGCGATATATTGTATGGGATTGATGCCGGAGCGATTGATAGCACGTCGCCTGGGAATCTCGTGGATCTCATTACAATTACCGGGGGAACCAGCGCCCTCCGGAATGCTTCCGGCCAAATTAGGGTGCAGGGAAATTTCGATATTGCCAAAGGCAGAGGTAAAAGCACTTATAAAGGCAGAATTTGTATTCCATAGTGCTTGACTAGCGCGCTTTCATAGGTCTTCGAAATCCCGAACCGGCCAACCGGAAGCGCTCTCTTTCGGGCCGTCCCTCCTCCAACAACCGCAAGCGCTTACAGGAAATCACCCACCGCTATCTCGTTCCGGTCTTGGCGGCACGAGCTTCGAGTCATGGGCATTCCAATATGGACAGACCCGCCGATGCACGTGAAACTAACGCCCGCGCCTTGCGGCGCCTATTTCAACCATCAATTCAAACGAGGAGGGACTTATGCGTTCACGACCATCGATCTATCGGGCCGGCCTTTGGGTGGCTCTGCTATCGGGCTCAGCCATGAATTTAGCCGGTGCGGAACCGCCACCCGCCGCCCCGGCGGCAGCGAAGACCGAATCGGCCGGATTGGATGGCAGCGCTTGGATGGCCGTTGGCTTGGCCGCAGTGCTATTGGTTTTCGCGTTTACGCGGAAGAGCGGCCAGGAGGCGCCTCCGGCAAATCCGACCGCGGCGCCCAGCGCCAGCCCTGAGCCGCCCACCACGCCGGTCGAATCCTCCATGGCCGGAGCCGAAGCGCAATCCATCGAGCCAAGCCTTCATCAGGCGGCACCCGTTGAGCCCGCGCAGGTCATTGCCGAAGCTGAGCAAGGCGAGGCAAGCGAGCGACCTGCCGGAAAACTGGAACAACCCGCCTTAGACCCCGGATCTCCGGAAGCCGCCAAGGAGGCGTCGACCGAACCCCGACAAGCACCGGCGCCGGAAAGCACATCCTAAAACGTCGCCAATTCGGTCGTAGGCGGACGGTTTCGGCCCTTCCCGGAGAGCCGCGACCGTCCGCATTTCGGGAGGATAGAAATCCTTTCTGAGCCCTTCGTTGCCTTGGAGAGCCGGCTTCGGCTGGACATGGAGCGCTCTCGCCAGCGGCGGCTCTAGAATTCATCCTGGCTATTCTCATGCTCTTTCGGGTTCGACTCGGCGGGAATCGCGTACGAACCCGAAGCCCATTCCCCAAGATCGATCAACTTGCAGCGCTCGCTGCAGAACGGCCGATATTTTTCAGCCTCGGTCCAGGCCACGGCTTTGCCGCAAGTTGGACATTTAACGGTTGCCGACATCTTCGAGAGTCCTCGTCGAGATCAAAACAAGCAACACGTAAGCTGGAAGGTGACGTCTTGCGAACATTGGACAGGCCGCTGGGTGGCGTCTGGAATCATGAAACGGATGGTAAACCGGTGCTTGCCGCCGCTGATTTCCGCGAAATAAGGCTCAGCCCGCGGAATGGCGACCCGAAGCAGTTGGTAGGGCAGCGTATAGTCCAGATTTTTCTGGAAAAATCCGGCGCTGGCTCGCTCCTCGGTAGGAACCGCGCAGGTCCGAATGAAGTTCAAGAGCATCTCGATGGCCGATCGAATAAGCGCGAAAGGCGCGACCCAGCGTTCCAGATCCCGCCTGCGCAGGGCATCGTCCGAATGCAGCCAGTAATGAAAGGCGGGCAAGTCGAACGAGCACGTCCCGCCGGGAATCGTGCTGCGCTGGGAGATGCTCTTGAAGAGATCGTTCTCCATCAGAGAAAGACCAATCTTGCCCGGCGTCTCGTAGAGCTCCTTGCTAAGTGTCTCCAACTTGGCAAGGATTTTATCCAGCTTGTCGTAATCGATCTCCCGCTGGTTGCGCGCCATCTTGGCGAGTATCGCCGAGTGCCGGTCCAGCTCCTTGAGCGCTTCCGACTTCAAGTCATTCCGGCTAAACAGCTCCAGGATATCGAGCAGGGTCGCGATCACGACCCGACTACTCCAGGAGGATCCCTCCTCCAGAAAGTAGTCGAGCTGCTGAAATAGTTGTTCGAGGCGCATGAAAAGCCGAATCCGTTCGTTGAGCGGAAACTCATAGAGGATGAAATCGCGCGATAGGGAAGGCGTCGACATAAGCTAATAGACAAATCCGAGGCTCAATTGTGAGAAAGCCGTCCATGCGATACCCATCCGTCATTCCCTCTTGTCAGTGATTGACCTTGTCGGAATCGGTAGGAGGTTGCTCTTGGCTCAAGGCTAAGTAAAAAGAGTGCAAGTGATTGACCTGGTCCGCCAGGTTTTCCAGGTCTACGGTGTTCTCGATAACATCATCAGCCACCGCGAGTCGAGTATTTCGATCGATCTGCGCCGCCAGAATTCGATCGATTTCGGCTTCATCCGACCCGTCCCTGGCGCTGACCCGCTGCCTTTGAAGGTCCACAGGGCAATCGACAACCAGCAGCCGATCCACGAAATCCCGTCGCCCGGTCTCCAATAGTAACGGAATCACCATGAGACAGTACGCTGCGGACAAGCGTTCAGCTCGTCGCTTCAGCTCAGCGTACACCAAGGGATGCAGCAGGGATTCCAACCACTGTTTGGCTTCGGGCTCGACGAAAACGAGCTGTCGCAGCCGCGCGCGGTCCAGCCGTCCGAACTTGAGGATTCCCGGCCCGAAGCGGCGGACGATCGCCTCGAGCGCCGGTCGGCCGGGCTCCACCAGCTCGTGGGCGATCTGATCGGCATCGAGCACCGGAACGCCCTTGGCGGCGAACATATCGGAGACCGTGGTCTTGCCGCAACCGATCCCGCCGGTAAGTCCGATCTTGAGCATGGACGAAGCCTCAAATATTGACGAGGCCCAAGTAAGCCGTGTTGATGGCATCGCCCCACAGCAAGGCGATCCAGCCGGCAATGGCGAGGTACGGCCCGAACGGAATGGGCACGCGGTGATCGCGCCGCATCAGCAGGATCATTGCGATGCCGATGATTGCGCCGACCACCGAGGACAGCAGTATCATCGCCGGCAGCTTGCCCCAACCCAGCCAAGCGCCCAGCAGAGCGAGCAGTTTGAAATCACCGTAGCCCATGCCCTCCTTGCCGGTGACAAGCTTGAACAGATGATACACGGACCAGAGGCTGAGATAACCGAAGACGGCGCCGAGTATGCTCGAGGCGCTGTCCGCGAACATGTCGAAAAGGCTGAGCAGCAGGCCGATCCATAACACCGGCAGCGTGATGGCGTCAGGCAGAAGCTGGCGGTCAAGATCGATGAAGCTCAAGGCGATGAGGCTCCAGGTCAATAGCAGCGCGGCACCCGTTTGCCAAGTGGGGCCAAACTGCCAGGCGACCGCGATCGAAAGGAGCGCCGTCAGCAGTTCCACGAAAGGGTAGCGCGGCGAAATCCGGGTTCCGCACCCGGAACAACGCCCGCGCAGCCAGACATAACTCACAAGCGGAAGGTTCTCGAGGGCGCCGATGGGCTTGGCGCAGTTAGGGCAGCGGGAGCGCGGCGTCATCAGATTGTACACGACGTTGTCGGCCTCGGCGGCGGGCTCCAGCGCCAAGAGCATTTGGCACTCCCGCCGCCAGGCTCTTTCCAGCATGATGGGCAGCCGGTGAATGACGACGTTGAGAAAACTTCCCACCATCAATCCGAGCACGCCCACGCCGGTCAGGAAGAATTCCGGAGCGCTTTCCAAAAGTCCGCCTAGCACAATCAACCCGCTTTTCGAACCTTAAATGGCGGAGCCCAGTTTAAAGATGGGGAGATACATCGCGACCACTAGGCCGCCCACGATTACGCCGAGGATTGCCATGATCATGGGTTCGATCAGGCTGCTCAAGGAATCCACCGCGTTATTCACCTCCTCCTCGTAAAAATCGGCCACCTTGGCCAGCATGCTGTCCAGGGACCCCGATTCCTCGCCGATCGCCACCATCTGAATCACCATGTTGGGAAAAAGATTGACTTGGCGCATGGACATCTGCAATTGGGTGCCGGTGGACACCTCATCCCGCATGTGCAGTACCGCCATGGAATAAACGATGTTGCCGGTGGCGCCGGCGACCGACCTTAGGGCTTCGACCAAAGGCACGCCGGCCGCCGACATGGTGGAGAGCGTTCTGGCGAACCGGGCGATGGCGGCCTTGTGGATGATCATGCCGATCGCCGGCACCTGAAGCAGCGCCCGGTCCAGCCATTGGTTGAAGGCGCGCGAGCGCTGCTTAAGCCGGACAAGCCCGAGGCCAACCGCGATCAAGGCGCCGAGGACCATATACCAATAATCCTGAAGAAACCGCGACATGCCGACGACCAGCTTGGTGAACGCCGGCAGATCCGCGCCGAAGCCCTTGAACAATTCCTCGAATTGCGGCACCACGAAAATCAGCAAGATCGCGGTGACGATACAGGCGATCACCAGTACGGCGGTCGGATAGGTCAGGGCCTTTTTGATCTTTCCCTTGATCGACTCCGTCTTTTCCTTGTAATCCGCGATCTTGTGCAGCAGGGTTTCAAGCACGCCGGCCTGTTCGCCGGCATGCACCAAATTGCAGAACAGTTCGTCGAAATAGACGGGATGCTTGCTCAGGGCTTCGGCCAAGGGACTCCCACCTTCGATGTCGGCCTTAATGCTGAGGAGGAGGTCCTGCATGCTCGGCTTCTCGTGTCCTCTTCCCACGATCTCGAAAGCTTGGACCAAGGGCACGCCCGCCGCGAGCATAGTCGCCAACTGGCGGCTGAACACCGCGATATCCTTGGTGAGAATCTTTTTTTTCCGCGGGCCGAACAGCGGCTTGGCTTTCTTCTTGATCTTGAAGACCCGGATGCCCTGCCGCCTCAGCTCGGCCCGCGCTAAGGTTTCGCTGCGCGAGGACAGTTCGCCCCGGAGGCGGGCGCCATTGCGGTCCGAGCCTTCCCACGCAAAGACCGTGGACTGATCTTTCGCCATCGCCCTCAATCTCGCGTGACGCGATCGATTTCAGCCAGGCTGGTGATTCCGGCCTTCACCTTCTTCAAGCCCGATTCCCGAAGATCGGCGATGCCGTCGTTCCTGGCTTGTTCGGCGATCCGCATGACATTGCCGCCTTCCAGAATAATGCGGTTGATGGCTTCGGAGATGGGCATCACCTGATAAATACCCACCCGGCCCTTGTAACCCTTGACGCATTTATCGCAGCCGACCGGCCCATACAAGACTAAGCCATCCAGATCGGTTTCCCGAAAGCCCGCCTGCAGGAGCACCTCGGGCGGCAGGTGCTCCTCTTTCTTGCAGTGCTCGCACAAGCGGCGGGCCAGCCGCTGGGCCATGATCAGGAGCACCGCGGACGAAACATTGAATGGCGGGACGCCCATTTGCATGAGCCGGTTGAGGGTTTGCGGCGCGTCGTTGGTATGCAGGGTGGACAATACCAGATGGCCCGTTTGCGCCGCCTTGACGGCGATTTCGGCGGTTTCCAGATCCCGGATCTCGCCCACCATGATCACGTCCGGGTCTTGCCGCAGGAAGGCGCGCAGCGCTTCGGCGAAGGTCAGACCGGTCTTGACGTTGACGTTGACCTGGTTGATGCCGGGCACGGTGATTTCCACCGGGTCTTCGGCGGTGGAGATATTGCGGTCCTGGGTATTCAAGATATTGAGTCCGGTATACAGGGTCACGGTCTTGCCGCTCCCCGTCGGCCCCGTGACCAGGATCATGCCGTAGGGCTTGTTGATGGCCTCGAGGAATTTCGCCTGTTGCTCCGGCTCGAAACCCAGCCGCTCGATGCCGATCTGCGCCGCGGCAGGGTCGAGAATCCGCAGCACGATCTTCTCGCCGAACAGGGTTGGACAGGTGTTGACGCGGAAATCGATGGCCCGCGCTCTCGACAAGGCCATCTTGATGCGTCCGTCCTGCGGTACCCGCCGCTCCGCGATGTCCATCCGCGACATGACCTTGAGCCGAGCGGAAATCCGGTTCGCCAGCGCCACGGGTGGGCTGGCGACTTCGTGCAAGATGCCGTCGTGACGGACGCGAACTCTGAAAAGTTTTTCGTAAGGCTCGAAATGAATATCCGAGGCGCCTTTCTTGATGGCGTCCAGCAGGATCTTGTTCACGAAGCGGACGATGGGCGCATCGTCGATCTCGCTGCCTTCTTCCTCGGCCGGACGTTCCGCCTCGTCACCCCCCGTCACGCTGAGATTTTCAAGATCCGAATCCATCAAGTCCTTGAACGTGGTGTCCGCCGCCTCCAGCGCGAGATCAATGGCCCGGGCGAGTTTGTCCTCCTCGACCAGCACGCTCTCGATGGCCATGCGGGACTGAAACTTGATTTCATCGAGCGCCTGAAAATGGGTGGGATCCGAGACGGCCAGAAAGAGCCGATTGCCGCGTTGAAAAATGGGCAGGACGTGGTGCTTGCGGATCAGCTTCTCGCTGGCGGCCTTGATCGGCATCATTTCCGGAGCCATGGCGCTCAGATCGAACAGTGGAATTCCGAACTCCTTCGAAGCGATGGAGGCGATGGCCAAGCTGTCGAGTATCTTGGCACCGACCAAGTGAGTCACGAAGGGAATGTTTTTACGACGCGCCTCCTCGAAGAGGGCCTGAGCGTCGGGCTCCGACAGCAGATTTGCCCTCACGAGGCTCTTGGCCAGCCCGCTGAGCTGTACTTTTAAGGTAGAGACTCCCATGGTTCTTGCACGATGGCCCTAGCCGCGATTTGATCCTTTTAAAGATGAATTTCAGATTAAAAGGTAGCCGATCCACCGAGTTTATCCAAAAATCACTCAGCTTCGGCAAAATTCGCCAGGGCCGAATCTAGGAACTACAAGGCGCGAATTTTTTCCGTCTGAGCCTGCAATTCCATCAAGCCTGCGCGGATTTCCCGAAGCCGGGCTTGCTCCTTCGCCACGACCTGGGCCGGCGCTTTCGCGAGGAACGCCGGATCGCCCAATTTCCCTTCGAGCCGCGGCAATTCCTTGGCAAGCCGCTGCATTTCCTTGTCCAGCCGGGCGAGTTCCGCGTCCTTGTCGATCAACCCGCGCATGGGGATCAGCACTTTCAATTCGCCGACGAAGGCGATGGCGGACTCCGGCGCGGCTTGATCGGCGTCCAACCAGGCGATGTTTTCCACCCGGCCGAGCTTGAGGATGAACTCCCGATGGCAGTCCAGATAGGTCCGGTCCAGCGCCGAGCCGTTTTGCAGCAGGACGGACAGGGGCTTGGCGGGAGGAATGTTCATTTCGCCACGAATGCGGCGAATGCCGAGAAGGACATCCATCACCCAGCTCATTTCCCGCTCCGCTTCCCCATCGAAGGCGCCTTCATCCGGCGCGGGAAAGGGCTGCAACATGAGGGTAGGACCGGACTCGCCCGCGAGGGGCGCCAGCCTGTGCCAAATTTCCTCCGTAATAAACGGCATGAAGGGATGGGTCAGCCGTAACGCCGTCTCCAGCACGCGCACCAAGGTTTGGCGGGTACCGCGCCGGGCGGCTTCGTCACCACCTTGCAGGACGATCTTGGCGAGTTCCAGGTACCAGTCGCAGTATTCGTTCCAGCTGAATTCGTAAATGGCCTGGACCGCGAGATCGAAACGGTAGCTTTCGATGGCCTCGCGCGTGGCGCGTATGGCCAGTTGCAGGCGACTCCGAATCCAGCGATCCGGCAGGCTATAGGCTCGGGACTCATCGCCAAGACCCGTATCCTGCCCTTCGGTGTTCGTGAGCACATAGCGCGCCGCGTTCCAGAGTTTGTTGCAGAAATTGCGATAGCCCTCGACCCGGCCCATGTCGAACTTGATGTCGCGGCCGGTGGAAGCCAGCGAGGCGAAGGTGAAGCGCAGGGCATCGCAACCGTAAGCGGCGATGCCTTCGGGAAATTCCTTGCGGGTGCGCTTTTCGATTGTTTCGGCCATCTGCGGCTGCATCAAGCCCCCGGTGCGCTTCTTCACCAAGTCATCCAGGGCGATGCCATCGATGATGTCCAAAGGGTCCAGCACATTGCCCTTGGACTTGGACATCTTCTGCCCTTCCGCGTCGCGCACCAGGCCGTGCACGTACACGGTCCGGAACGGCACTTGCGGGCTGCCGTCCGGGTGCTTCATGAAATGCATCGTCATCATGACCATGCGGGCCACCCAGAAGAAGATGATGTCGAAGCCGGTCACCAGCACGTCGGTCGGATGGAAGGTTTTCAGCTCCGGCGTTTCGTCCGGCCAGCCCAGCGTGGAGAAGGTCCACAGGGCCGAGGAGAACCAGGTGTCGAGCACGTCCTCGTCCTGACTCAGTTCCAGGCCGGGGTCCAGGCTGTATTTGGCGCGGATTTCGGTTTCGTTGCGGCCCACGTAGACGTTGCCGTGATGGTCGTACCAGGCGGGAATGCGGTGGCCCCACCACAACTGGCGGGAGATGCACCAGTCCTGAATGTCGCGCATCCAGGCGAAATAGAGATTCTCGTACTGCGGCGGCACGAAGCGGATGCGGCCGTCCTCCACCGCCTCGATGGCGGATGCCGCCAATGCTCTGGCGTTGACGTACCACTGGTCGGTGAGCCAAGGTTCGACCACCACGCCGGAACGGTCGCCGCGCGGCACTTTCAGGGTGTGCGGCTCGGTTTTTTCCAAAAGGCCCAAACTCTCGAACTCGGCGATGATCCGCTTGCGCGCCTCGAAGCGGTCCAGCCCCGCGTAAGCCGCCGGCGCCTGCTCGCCGTGGATGGTGGCATAGCCCTCAAAGGTGAGCACGGTGAATTCGGGCAGGATCTGGGCATCCTTATCCAGCACGTTGATGAGCGGCAGGTTGTGGCGCTTGCCGACCTCATAGTCGTTGAAGTCATGGGCCGGGGTGATCTTCACGCAGCCGGTGCCAAATTCGGGATCGACGTAGTCGTCGGCGACGATAGGGATTTCCCGGTGGGTAATGGGCAGCCTGACGGTCTTGCCGACGAGATGCTTGTAGCGCTCGTCCCCGGGATGCACGGCCACGGCGGTGTCGCCCAGCATGGTTTCCGGGCGGGTGGTCGCGACCACCAGGTAGCCCGAGCCGTCCGCCAGCGGATAGCGGAAATGCCAGAGGCTGCCTTTTTCCTCCTCGCTCTGCACCTCCAGGTCGGAAATGGCGGTGTGCAGCTTGGGATCCCAGTTCACCAGACGCTTGCCGCGGTAGATCAGGCCCTCGTCGTACAAGCGGACGAAAGCTTCCTGAACCGCCCTCGATAGCCCTTCGTCCATGGTGAAGCGTTCGCGGCTCCAGTCCACCGAGGAGCCCAGCCGGCGCAATTGCCGGGTGATGGCGCCGCCGGATTCGGCCTTCCACTGCCAAACCTTTTCCAGAAAGCCCTCGCGCCCCAGATCATGGCGGGTGACTCCTTGCGCCGCGAGTTGCCGCTCCACCACCATTTGCGTGGCGATGCCGGCGTGATCCGTGCCCACCTGCCATAGGGTGTTGTGGCCCTGCATGCGGCGATAGCGGACCAGGACGTCCATGATGGTGTTGTTGAAACCGTGGCCCATGTGCAGGCTGCCCGTCACGTTGGGCGGCGGAATCACGATGCAAAAGGGCGTGCCGCTGCCGGACGGCGCGAAATAGCCATTGGCTTCCCAGGTCTGGTACCAACGCTGCTCGATGGTTTTGGGGTTGTAGGTCTTGTCCATGATGCAATTACTTCGAGAGGATCGGTCGTGAAGTCGGCGGTCGAACGCGAGCGGAGAAGGAAGTCGCGACCCGACTCAATCGGTTCGATCGAGGTTATGGGTCTGGATCACGTATCCTTGTGCCTGATAGCTCTTGTAGCGTCGCCGGCCGGCCAGCTTTACCGCCTCGTCCTGATCCACCAATTCCGCTACCCGCTCGAACCGCTCAAAGCCGGGGGGAATCTCGGGGCTGAGATTGACTAGCACGTCCTTTAGGGTCTCGGGCGCAGCCCCATGTCCGACGAGCACCGGCGCTTCGGCCGAAGCTCCCGGCCAGGGCTCGTGGGCCACGAAACTGCCTTGCCGAAAGGTCCAGAGCAGTTCGTCCAAAATCTGGGTTTCCTCGTCGGAGGCCGTGCTGAGGTAAATCCTGTGGCCCTGCCGGAAGGCCTTCTCGACCAACTTGCAGGCCGTTACCCGCCGGCTGTGGGGATCGGCGCTTGCGAGCAGGTAGAAGTCGATGCGGGTCATCGCGCCCGATCGATCAGGTATTGGGTCAGCAAAGGCACCGGCCGACCGGTGGCGCCTTTTTCCGCGCCAGTCTTCCAGGCGGTGCCGGCGATGTCCACGTGCGCCCAGGGGTAGTCCTTGGCGAAGCGCGACAGGAATGCGGCGGCGGTGATGCTGCCACCGTCGGGACCGCCGATATTGGCGAGGTCGGCGAAGTTGGATTTGATCTGCTCCTGGTACTCGTCCCAGAGCGGCATGCGCCACACGCGGTCGAAGGATTCCTCGCCCGCCCGGATCAAAGCCGCCGCCAGATCCTCGTTATTGCTCCAGAGCCCCGAGGGATGACGCCCCAAGGCGACCACGCAGGCGCCGGTCAGGGTCGCCACGTCGATCACCGCTTCCGGCTCGTAGCGCTTGGCATAGGCCAGAACGTCGCACAGCAGCAAACGGCCTTCGGCGTCGGTGTTGAGAATCTCGATGGTGAGGCCGGGAAGGCTCTTGACGATATCGCCCGGCTTGTTGGCGCTGCCGGACGGCAGGTTTTCCGAGGCCGGCACCAAGCCCACGACGTTCAACGGCAGTTCGAGCTCGGCGACGGCCGCCAGGGTGCCGATCACCCCGGCTCCGCCGCTCATGTCGTATTTCATCTCGTCCATGTTGGCCGCCGGTTTGATGGAAATGCCGCCGGCGTCGAAGGTGACTCCCTTGCCGATCAATACATAGGGCTTGTTCTTGGAGGAAGCGCCTGAATATTCCAGCACGATCAGCTTGGCCGGCTGCTCGCTGCCCTTGGACACGGACAGGAAGGCGCCCATGCCCAATTTTTCGAGCTCCTTCTCATCGAGCACATTCACCTTGAGCTTGGGCTTTTGCCGCTTGCCGAGCTTCTCGGCCTGCTCGGCGAGATAAGCCGGAGTGCAGATGTTGCCCGGCAGGTTGGCGAGATCCTTCGCGAGATTCATGCCGCCTGCGATGGCCTGGCCCTGCGCGATGGCGAGCCTCGCGGCGGCGAGAGCATCGTCCCCGTCCGCCATGAAGTGCAGCTTCGAAAGGCGCGGCTTGGGGTTCTCGTCTTCGCTCTTGAGTTGACTGAAGCGGTACAGGGCGGCTTCCAGGATTTCCACGAATTGGCGGACGTTCCAGCTCGCATCGCGCCCTTCGACTTCCGCCTCGTGCAGGAAACTCGCCGCCTGCTTGACATTGGCATCCTTCAACGCCTTGGCCGCCGCCCCCAGCGCCTTGCGGTAGGCGCCCGGCTTGAGTTCTTCCTTCTTGCCGAGCCCCACCAGGATGACGCGATCGATAGTTCCGCTCGGCACATGGGCGATGGAGAGGATCTCCCCGGGCTTGCCTTCGACATCGTCGCGCTTGAGCAGCTTGGTCAAGAGGCCGTCCAGCTTCTCGTCCAACGCGAGCGCGGCGGGCGTGAATTTGCGTTTTTGGTGAAACCCTAGCACGGCACAGGGAGCGGACAGTTGGTCCAGGGGTTCGAATTTCGCGGAATAATCCATGTTACATTTTGGTGTTCGAGGCGTGCGGTACGCGGTTACTGCGCTGGCGGGAGCCGCTGGAAGAGGGTTCCCTTTTTAAATACGAAGAGTTACGGACAAGGATAGCAAGGGAGGGAATGGACGTTCAAACCTAAGTTTGCGATTCACTCTACGTTTTCGCTAACGCGACTATCGACTCCGGTTTTTTAAGCCATGTTCATCCGCAGAATCAGGCCTTAGATCGATCATGAGCAGAGAATCTCCATGGCATCTTTAGGACACGACGGGAGAAGCGGCTGAGCGACTGCGGCTCGGGAGGCTTGGCTGTGAGGCATAAAAGACTACCAGGCGTTTTACTCTTCAATTACTATTCCTGGTAGAGCGAAAAAAGACCCTCCTTCCTTTCGCTCGATGCGAAGGTAAAATCCCAGCTTCACCAATCCCGCCAGAATCTTCCGCAACGCTTGCATGAATTCCCAAGTCCTAGATTCGCCGCGCCGTGGGCGAGGACCGCTCATGACAGTGGTTGATCGCATGATCTCTCTCGAACTCGCCAAGACCTTGGTCTCCATCCTTCTGGTCTTAGTGGTCATCATCGTCAGCCGCAAGTTCCTGAATATTCTCGCCAAAGCCATTGAGGGAGAGGTCTCGGGGGACACCCTGTTTGAGCTTCTCTACCTGAAAACCTTGGCGGCGACGACCATCCTGCTGCCCCCGTCGATCTTCATGGCGATACTGACCGCCATCGGGCGCATGTACCGCGACCAGGAAATGACGATCCTGGCCGCGGGCGGCATGGGCGCGAAACGGCTGTATCGAGCCTTGAGCTGGATGGTCGTGCCGCTGTTTTTGTTATCCACCTACCTGGCCCTCGTGGTGCTACCCTGGACCGAGCAACAGGCCCAGGCGCTCATGAAAAGGGATGAGCAAAGCGCCGATATCCGAGGCATCAAGGCCGGACGCTTCAACGAATTCAGCGCCGGCGACGTGGTGCTGTATGCGGAGGACATGGACAAAGACAACATCATGCACCATATCTTCGTGCAGAGCCGACACCACCAGGATACCGGAGTAGTGATCGCCGCCACCGGTCATTTGCAAAAGAACGAAATGGGCGAAGATTTCGTCGTGTTGAACGACGGCCAGCGCTATCAAGGCATTCCCGGCAATCTCGATTACGTGATTAGCCAATTCAAGGAATATGGCGTGCGTATCGGCGGCCCGGAGGAAGAATCCGCAGCCCTCAAGCGGGAGGCGGCGGACAGCCTCGAACTATGGCGCGGCCGAAGTCCCAAGGAACTGGCGGAACTGCAAAAGCGCCTGTCGGTCCCGCTCGGGGTGGCGTTTCTGACGCTCCTGGCCGTACCCTTGGCGCGAATCGCCCCCCGGCGGGGCCCCTACGGCAACGTCTTCACCGCCTTTTTGATTTATGTCATTTACGAGAACGCCCAAAAGATTTCCCAGGGCATGTTGATGGAAGGGAAAATCCCGCCCTGGCTCGGGTACGTCATGATTTACGGATTATTGCTGTGCATCATTTGGGCGCTGTTCCTGAAGAATTTCGGACGCCGCTGGATCGCGCACGTTCTGGAGGAAAAATTCGGACGATGAAAACCCTCGACCGCTATATCGCCCGGGAAGTCATATTAGGCTCCCTCATCGCCGTACTGGTATTGTTGGCGCTACTCAATTTTTTTACCTTCGCCGACGAGTTGGGCGATATGGGCGAAGGCGATTACGGGCTACGCCAGATATTCGCCTATATAGCGCTCACCTCGCCCCGGAGCTTCTATGAACTGTTGCCGTCCGCCGCCTTGGTGGGCAGCCTGGTCACCCTAGGGGGACTTGCCAACAATCGTGAGCTCATGGCCATGCAGGCGGCCGGCGCTTCGCGGATCCGCCTCATTCGCGCCGTGCTCGCCGGCGGCTTGGTGCTATTGGCGATCTCGGTGGCCGTCGGAGAATTGGTCGCTCCCCCCGCCGAGCGATCGGCCCAAACCTTGAAAGCGATGGCGCAAAAAAAACAGGTCGCCTCCCGCACCAAGTATGGTTTTTGGGTCCGCGACGGCAACGTGTTCATCAACATCCGGGAAATCCAAGAGCAGGAGAAGCTGGGCGACATCAACATCTATGAACTGGATCCGAAGAAAGGCCTGGTTTTCGCCTCTCACGCCAACCGGGCGATTTACGATGGTCGACAGTGGCGGTTGAAGCGGATCCGAATCAGCCGTTTCGGGCCCAATCAGGTAACGTCGGAACGCAAGGAATTCACCGAGTGGTCCTCGGTACTGGCGCCCGATCTGCTCAACGCCTTTGTCATCCGTCCGGAAAATCTCTCGGCCTTGGAATTGGCCCGCTACATCGATTATCTCCGGGAGAACGAACAACAATCCCTAAGCGTGGAACAGGCTTTCTGGGGCCACCTGGTCAATCCGGTGGTTACCCTGGTCATGCTGCTGGTCGCGGTGCCGTTCGTCCTCACCGTGCGGCGCGAGGTCGGCATGGGCCAGCGGATTGTGGTGGGCGTGGTGATCGGCCTGGGCTTTTATTTGTTCGACCGGATGTTCAATCACTTTGGGCTCATTTACGAAATGAACCCTATTTTCGCCACCACCTTTCCAACGGTCCTGGTGCTGACCGGCGCCTTGGTGGCGCTTGCGCGGATTCGCAGGGGCTGAAGCGGATTTATTTCCTCAGCCGATTACCCTCCGGGAAGAGACACCGGGACAAACAATCGACTATCGCCATCCACGTCGCTGAGGCCCAAGGCGGCGCCGGTCTCAAGGCTCGCTCGAACGGCCTCGATCACCACCGCCAAACCCTCCACCAAGGTATAAGCCAGCAGCTCCGCCGGGCCTACCCAGCGGGCCTCGGAAACATCGCTGGCCGGAATCGGCTCCGGTACCCCGGCGCAGGCCAAGGCCGCGGCGAAATCGAAGATGATGTAATGAAACCCCTCGCTCACCCGGTCCGCGATTGCGACGATCGGCCCCGGCTCGATCGCGATGCTCGTTTCTTCCAGCACCTCGCGGCGGCAACAGTCGGCCAGGGTTTCCCCGGGTTCGAGGCGCCCGCCTGGCGCCGACCACAGCCCGAGCTTGGGTGGCCGAGCGCGGCGGACCAATAACACCCGGCCGCTTGGATCGAACACGATGGCGCCAACTCCGATGGCGGGCTCGACTGGTATCGAATTGATCATTGCCGAATTGTCCTCCCCAGCAGCTCAAAAAAAGTGCATTGTAAGAGTCGGCACCATGGGCGGCCTGTCCCCGCGTCAGCTTGAAAACAGGCGATCTGGCCTCATATTTTAATGTCGTTTTTGTGAAACTTATGGAGATAAACATGCCTATCTATGAATATCAATGCAAATCCTGCGGCCACGAATTCGAAGCCATCCAGAAACTTTCGGACGATCCCCTCAAGGAATGCCCGGCCTGCGGCGACCTCGAACTGGCAAAGCTGATTTCGGCGGCGGGCTTCAGGCTCAAGGGCGGCGGCTGGTACGAGACCGACTTCAAAGGCGGCAAGGACAAGAAGAAAAATCTCGCTGGCGGCGAATCCTCGGAAACCAAATCCGAGCCGGCCAAGCCGGACGCCTCCAAGAGCGAGTCCAAGCTGGCGGCGAGCCCGGCTTCGTAAGCTTGTGCCTTGGGCGGCCGCCCCGTAATATTCCCGCCCTTTATTACTGTTTAGAGACTCGAAAATGCGCAGCCACCGATGTGGAGAACTCTCGGAAAGCCATTTGGATCGTGACGTCGATCTCTGTGGCTGGGTACACCGCCGCCGCGACCATGGCGGCGTCATTTTCATCGACCTCCGGGACCGGGAGGGACTGGTTCAGGTGGTGTTCGATCCCGATTACCCGGATGCCTTCAGGCTGGCGGAAACGGTCCGCAGCGAGTACGTGCTGAAGGTGCACGGCAAGGTGCGCCGCCGACCGGGTGGCACGGAAAATCCGAATCTTCCGACCGGCAGAATCGAAGTGCTTGCCACCGCCCTGGAGATTCTGAACAAGGCCGAAACCCCGCCTTTTCCCTTGGAAAGCGAGGTGGAAGTCAGCGAGGAAACTCGTCTCCGCTACCGTTACATCGACCTGCGCCGGCCAATCATGCAGCAGCGCCTGCGACTCCGCCGCGATGTGACACGTTGTCTGCGGCAGTTCCTCGACCATGAAGGCTTCTACGAAATCGAGACCCCGTTCCTGACCAAGACCACCCCGGAAGGGGCCCGCGACTATCTGGTGCCAAGCCGCACTCATCCCAATCATTTCTTCGCCCTGCCTCAATCGCCGCAACTATACAAGCAATTGCTGATGATGGCCGGCATGGACCGGTATTATCAGGTAGTGCGCTGCTTTCGCGACGAGGACCTCCGCGCGGATCGGCAGCCGGAGTTCACCCAGCTCGACATCGAAACCTCCTTCATGGACGAACAGGCCATTACTGATCTTGTGGAGGAGATGATCCGGAAGCTTTTCGCCGAGGTGCTCCAGGTTGAACTGCCGAATCCATTCCCCCGCCTGACCTATGCCGAAACCATGCGCCGCTATGGCTCCGACAAGCCGGATTTGCGGATTCCGCTGGAGCTGGTGGACGTAGCGGACCTCCTTGCCACTGTCGAATTCAAGGTATTCGCCGGCCCCGCCCAGGACCCGGACGGCCGGGTCGCGGCGCTCAAGCTGCCGCGCGGAGGCGAACTTTCCCGCAAGGAAATCGATGAATTAACTCAGTTCGTGGGACTCTACGGCGCCAAGGGCCTGGCCTATATCAAGGTGATCGACCGCGCCGCCGGCATTAACGGGTTGCAATCCCCCATCATCAAGTTCCTGCCGGCCGAAGCGGTGCTCGCCATTCTCGACCGGGTGAATGCGGATACCGGCGATCTCGTCTTCTTCGGCGCCGACAAGGCCAGGGTAGTCAACGAAGCCATGGGCGCCCTGCGCCTCAAGTTAGGCTACGATCGGAGCCTCGCGCAGGGGCAATGGGCGCCGCTCTGGGTAGTGGACTTTCCCATGTTCGAATGGGACGAGAAGGAGAACCGCTGGTCCGCCCTGCACCATCCCTTCACGGCGCCCAAGGGCGACCTGGAAGAATTAAAAGCCAATCCCGGCAAGATCCTTTCCCGAGCCTATGACATGGTGCTGAATGGCACGGAAATCGGCGGCGGCTCGGTGCGTATCCACCGCACTGAAATGCAGGAGGCGGTCTTCAAGCTACTCGGCATCGGCGACGAGGAAGCCCAGCAGAAATTCGGCTTCCTGCTCACGGCCCTGAAGTACGGTGCTCCACCCCACGGCGGCATCGCCTTCGGCCTGGACCGTCTGGTCATGCTGATGAGCGGCGCCCACTCGATCCGCGAGGTCATGGCCTTTCCCAAGACTCAATCCGCCTGGTGCCCCATGGTCGACGCCCCGGCGCCGGTCACCGACGCACAGTTGCGGGAATTGGGCATTCGGCTGCGGAAACCCCCGGAAAAGGCAGAGGGAAGCTGATCCCAAGAGAGGAAAAACTAGCCCGTCCCGTTGCAAACCATATAGAGGCTAGAGCGTTTTCCGGGGAACTCTAGCGGAGTTTTGGGGTGTCGGAGGGAGAGAGTGGATTTCAGGCGGAGCGGCCATGCGGGCGTATTCCATGGATTTGCGGGTTCGGGTGCTGGCGGACGGTG
>CADDYU010000066.1 GCA_902810705.1 Methylococcaceae bacterium | reverse complement strand
AGCCGTGGGGGCGCAGCTGGTCCAGCAGTTCGGCGGGGCGGACGTGCAGGGCAACGAGTTGCCCGATCCACCAGGTATCATCAGGACGTAGAGCCCGGCACGGCGCCTACTTGCAGACCGCACGGGCGAGGTGAACGGCGCCGAATCGACACCGCTCGGAAACCCGCCACTGGCCTGGATGGGTTAAAATGCTCGTTTATCGCCTGTCTCAATCTCAAGTTTCCATCGCTTCATGAAAACACCCCGTATCGGATTCGTCAGCCTGGGCTGTCCCAAGGCGCTGGTGGACAGCGAGCGCATCCTCACCAAGTTGCGCGCGGAAGGCTACAGCCTCTCGCCGACCTACCGGGAGGCCGATCTCGTCGTGGTCAACACCTGCGGCTTTATCGATGCCGCCGTCGAGGAATCACTGGAGGCCATCGGCGAGGCACTGGAAGAGAACGGCAAGGTGATCGTCACCGGCTGCCTGGGCGAACGCGCGGCCGAAATCCGGGCACGCCATCCCTCGGTGCTCAAGATCACCGGCGCCCACGCCTACGAGGAGGTCGTCGGGGCGGTGCACGAGCACCTGCCGCCCCTGCACGACCCCTTTGTCGATCTGGTGCCGCCCGAGGGCATCAAGCTCACTCCGCGCCATTACGCCTACCTCAAGATTTCCGAAGGCTGCAATCACCGCTGCACCTTCTGCATCATCCCGTCGATGCGGGGCGATCTCGCGAGCCGCCCTGTCGGCGAAGTGATGACCGAGGCCGAGCGTCTGGCGGAAGCCGGGGTGAAGGAGCTTTTGATCGTGTCTCAGGATACCAGCGCCTACGGCTTCGATCTGCGATACCGCACCGGCTTCTGGAACGGTCGGCCGCTGAAGGCCCGTTTCCACGATCTGGCGAAGGCGCTGGGTGATCTTGGGATTTGGGTGAGATTGCATTACGTTTACCCCTATCCTCATGTGGACGAGGTGATTCCGCTCATGGCAGAAGGAAAAATCCTCCCGTATCTGGATATCCCTTTCCAGCATTCCAGCGAGCGCATCCTGAAGCTCATGAAGCGACCCGCGGCGACCGAGAACGTCCTGGCCCGGATCAAGCGTTGGCGTGATATCTGCCCAGATTTGACTCTACGCAGTACCTTCATTGTCGGCTTTCCAGGCGAAACCGAAGCGGATTTCGAACACCTGCTGGGCTTTCTGGAGGAAGCCCGGCTCGACCGGGTCGGCTGTTTTGCCTATTCGCCGGTCACGGGCGCGGCAGCCAATGCCTTGCCCCATCCAGTGCCGGAAGCCGTCAAGGAAGAGCGCTTGGCGCGATTCATGGAGGTTCAGGCGCGGATCAGCGCCGAGCGTCTACAGGCCCGAATCGGTCGCCGGGAAACCGTGTTGGTGGACGAGGTGGTGGAGGAGGGCGCGGTGGCGCGGAGCCGCGCCGACGCGCCGGAAATCGACGGTCAGGTGTTCATCGACGGCGCCGTGCGGCTTCGGGTCGGCGAGTTCGCCGAAGTCGTCGTCGAGGACGCCGACGAACACGATCTCTGGGCCCGCCTCGCAGTGTGAGCCGCGCGGCGGGCCTATTCTCAATTTTCAGAGATTGTGAAGAAGCCGTCGAGCGATCCGATTCCACGACAGCGACTGGAAAACCATCGATCTTCGCAGCGGTGGAATCGGGCCTTACACCAGGCTTATTCCCAATCTCTTAATGGTGATGGCCACCCGGGCCGTGGACATGCCCATGGTCCAATTCTTCGGCGGACGCATCCCGGACATCGGTCACCTCAACATCGAAATTCAAGGTGATGCCGGCCATGGGATGATTCCCATCCAGAAGCACCTCATCCTCCTCAACATCGAGGACGGTGACCAGTTGGAGCCCTGTCGGGGACTGGGCCTGAAACTGCATGCCGGGGAGGATCTCGTCGACGCCCTGAAAAGCACTTTTCGGCACCGATTGCACGAGTTCGTCATTTCGAAGGCCGTAAGCATCTTCCGGGGGAATTGTCACCTGGAACCTATCGCCCGGACTATGTCCGGTCAAGGCGTTTTCCAGGCCCGGAATGATGTTCCCATGGCCATGGATGTAAGCTAGAGGGTCTTGGCCTCGGGAGCTGTCCAGAATGTCGCCTTCCTCATTGGTGAGGGTGTAGTGAATTTTCACCACTTTATGTGCCGCGATTTGCATTGGAAGACCTCGCATCGAAGTGGATTTAAGAGGTCATCATAACGAGTTTTTACGGGCCGAGACAGCCTTTTCGGTACAAAATGGGGATATTAAAGTGCCTTGTCCAATCAGGCGCCCAGGTATTTTCTGGGTGAGATCTGGTTGAAGGTGCCTTGAAATCTCGAATGCACCTTTTTGTTTTTCTTTAGCTATGGAGTCGACGCTTGCGCCGTCGGCGGCTCGCTCTCCAGTTTCGCCGCGCGTGCGCTTGGGAGATTCTTGCGCTGATCTTGCAGCCATTCGTACCAGGCTACGTCGCGCCGGCCGCTGAACCACCAAGCCTCCGGGTTCAAAACTTCCACGTCCGCCCCCTTGGCGCAGCTATGTCGGGCCGCCATCTCGAAGGCCAGCTGCGGCTCGACTCCGGATAGGCGGGCCATTTCCAGTCTTATTCTCCGCACTCGCTTGAGGCCCTGGGCTTGAGTTTCCTCCTCGATTGGGGCTAGGAGGCTTCTGGCCAACGCAAGCGCATGCATGGACTAAGTCTCGTACCCCTTGATTGCGAAGTTCATTAGGAGCGATCGCTCAGGATTCACGGGAGCTTATAAAAACCTTGTAAAATTTTCGGCCGCTGATCGAGCCGGCCGCAACCCCTTCAGTACAGGTCCACCGGATCAATGTCTATCGACCAGCGGATCTTTCTGTGTTCCTCGATCTCCGGAATGACATCCAGCAGCCGATCAATCATGGCGTGCAGCGCCGCTCGTTTGGCGGATTGGACCAATAACTGCCAGCGAAAGCGTCCCGCCCTGCGGGCCAAGGGCGCCGGAGCAGGACCGAGGACCTGTATCGCGGGGGCAGACATTCGGCTGGCCCGTTCAGCCAACTCCGTGAGAAACCGGCGCGGCGCTTCCGGATCGCCCGCTTCAGCGCGCCATAGTCCCTGATAAGAGAAGGGAGGCAGCGCCGCCGCTTCGCGTTCCGCGACGCAAGCCCGGGCGAAGTGAGAGTAGCCCTTGTGGATCAAGGTTTGCAGCAGAGGATGTTCGGGATGGCGAGTCTGAAGGACGACGGCGCCAGGCCGCTGCTCGCGCCCGGCCCGGCCGGCCACCTGCATGATCAACTGCGCCGTACGCTCGCCGGCGCGGAAATCGGTGCTGTAGAGGCCGGCGTCCACGTCGACAATGCCCACCAGGGTTACGCCGGGGAAATGATGCCCCTTGGCCAGCATCTGGGTGCCGATGAGAATGTCGATCCGGCTGCCGTGAATATCGTCGAGCAGGCGCTGCAGCTGGCCCTTGCGGCGGGTGCTGTCCCGATCGAGGCGGGCGATGCGCGCTTCGGGAAAAAATGCCGCCAGGGCCGCTTCGACCCGCTCGGTACCAAGACCCAGGGGATAAAGCTCGCTGTCGCCGCAGGCCAAGCAGGCGGTAGGCAGGGCTCGCTCGTAGCCGCAATGATGGCAGCAGAGCTGGCGGTCGGCGATGTGAATCACCAAGTTGGCGTCGCAGCGCCGGCACTGGGCTACCCAGCCGCAGCCATGGCAGATCAAGGTCGGAGCGAATCCCCGCCGATTGACGAACAGAAGCGCCTGCTCTCGGCGGGCCAGGGTCTCGGCGATCTCGGCGGCCAGGCGGGAGGAGATGCCTTCTATCATCCGCTGACCGCGAATGTCCAGCAGCCGAAAGACCGGCTCTGCCGCGCCACCGGCTCGGCTGGTCAGCCGCAACCGGCGGTAGCGTCCGCGGCGGGCATTGTGGAGACTTTCAAGCGAAGGCGTGGCCGAACCGAGCAACACGGGAATGCCGAGCAGGCTGGCCCGCTTCACCGCGACGTCCCGCGCGGAAAATCGGAAGCCGTCCTGCTGCTTGAAAGAGGCGTCGTGCTCCTCGTCGAGAATGATCAGCCCCGGCGATTTCATGGGGGTGAACACGGCCGAACGGGTCCCCAGCAGAATGGCCGCCTCGCCCCGCTGCAGGCCCAGCCAGGCACGGCGACGTTCCCCGTCGGCGAGTCCCGAGTGAAAAACGGCGATCGGCGCCGAAATTCGAGCGCGAAAGCGCGCCTCCAGCTGCGGTGTTAGACTGATTTCGGGTAGAAGGACCATGACCTGCCGGCCGCGGCTCAGGACCTCTTGGGCCAGACGGAGGTAGACCTCGGTTTTGCCGCTGCCGGTGACGCCTTCCAGCAAGAAGGCTCGATAATTCTCCAAGCTGTCCGTCACCGCGGAAACAGCCATTGCCTGATCGGCGTTGAGCCGGAGCGGAGCGGCACTAGGGGCGGAAGCGCCAATCCAAGAATTCGCGGGGGTCTCTTGCCAGAGCGCCAAGCCTTTCCGGACCAGCGCTTCGGCCGCGCTGCGAAAATCTCCGTCCCGCCGGGCCAGCGCCTCCGAGGGGAGCCCCTCGGGCGTTTCGCGCAGGAGGCGCAGCAGCGCGGTCTGGCGAGGGGCCCGTTTGATCGCCGTGTCGGCCTCCAGATGACCGAGGTTTGCTAGATGCAAACGGCGGCGGGCTTCCGGCGCGGTGGATTCACCCCGGCGCAGGAGCACGCTGAAGGCTGACGCCAGCGTTTCGCCTATGGCGTGGTGATAATAGCGGCTGGCCCAGGCGAGCAGCTTGAGGTCTTCGGGTGAAAGCAGCGGGGCCTCGTCGAGCACGCTCAAGGCGGTCTTGAGCCGCTCCACTTCGACATCGGAAGTCTCTGCAATGTCCACGAGGACACCGATCTTTCGCCCCCGCCCGAAGGGCACTTCGACGCGCACCCCCGGTTGCAGCTCCTCGATTGCCCTGGAAAGGGGCGGCAGATAGTCGAAGGTCCTGCGCAAAGGCACGGGAACGGCGATTTTCAATACCTTCGGCATATCGGACTAATGACATGAAGGGACGCTATACTGGCCTCCGTTGGTTTTGGAAGCGAGAGGAATTCTACGATTCTGGCGCTGCGGTTTGGGGGGATATCATCGCTGTCGGGCGCGGACTGCGATGCTGAGTTCCGGAACGTTTATCCACAAGTTTTGTGGATAATTCTGTGGATTGAATGTAGGAACAGGTCTGAAGAGGCCATGGATTCAAGGTTTCATCAAATTGTCAAAGAATTGGCCGTTCACGAAGGCATAGTAAAACTAACAAGTTATCCATTTTATGGCTGGACAGGGTTATCGCCGCGCGAACAATATTTTTACTTGACAGGCAAATTGAATACACTGTGCATAAGTTGCGCCCAAATCCACTTTGAATCGACACATTCAACCGTTCGAAGCTAGATATCCACTGTTTTATCGTTGTATGGAGGGCCTATGGAGATTTACCGTCTACAGGTGTTGCGAACCGATGCCTCCGGTATGCCTTTGGAATGGATAGGCTATCAGGAGGCGGCGAAGCTCTACCATCTGGGGGAGGTCGCTTATAGCTGCGGCACCCATTTGTACACCTTGCACGGCGGCATCAACGCCAAAACCGGCTGCCGCAGCCTGATCGAGGTCAATTCAATCATCGCCACCCAGCATCACCACAACAAAGGGTACGGTGTCGATCCCAACTATGTGCCCCCTCTCAGCAATCCGGCTCTGTTTCGCCGCGACAACAACATTTGCCTCTATTGTGGGCAGCGCTTCCATCACACCGAACTTTCCCGTGACCACATCACGCCCATTAGTCGGGGGGGAATCGATGCTTGGAGCAACGTGGTGACGGCCTGTAAGCGCTGCAACAACCATAAGGCTGGGCGCACGCCGGAGCAGGCGGGCATGCAGCTTCTCGCTATTCCCTTCGTGCCCACCCACGCCGAATATGTTTATCTCCAGGGGCGCCGAGTGCTGAGCGATCAGATGGAATTCCTCAAGGCTCACTTTCCCAGGAAAAGCCCGCTCCACCAACGCTTGTGCTGATTTTCGGAATATAGACTAAATCGAAGTAAACCTTTCCTCGACCGACGCTTCGAATCGGAGGCAGCCCTTGACTTCTTAGGCGGCTCGCGACGGTTCTTTCACCTTATCGGGGGCGACGAGCCCTGAGGCGTACCAAAGCAAAGAGAACGCCGGAACGAGAATATCGCCCCGCGCCGCTTGGCGGAGAGCCAGAATCAGCAATCCGAGGAGAATCGCCGACGGCAGATCGATAAAGCCGCGACTGACTGAGGTAAGCCGACGATCGCAGACCTTAACGCCGGCGGAGACGTACTCGAAGAGGGATTGCCGGACGGGAACCAATCGCTGCGCCGGAAAGACCAGGCCCAATCGCTCGGATCGAGCGATAAGATCCGCTGCAACGATAGCGGGCGGATGGAGAATAAGCAGGCTTCCGGTGCGGGCATTGCCGCGTACCTGCCCAATATGCCGGTCTTCCCCCAATTGAGCGGCAAGTCGGGCGAAATAGGCTTGATCGCCGCGCTTTTCCGGAATTTTCAGCCGAAGCCGTCCGGGAAGCTCCTGAACGACAAAGGCCGAGATCCTCCTCTCAGCCATGAGATTCCGCCGGCTCGGCGGTGGCTTCCTCCGCCGCTTCTCCGAGGTCTTCCGCGGCCAAGGGCTCTCCGGCCAGTTCCGCCCGGACTTCAGCCACCAGGTCTTCGATTTGCTCGCCCGCTTCGGCCGCCCACTCGCGACCTTTCTCAAAAAGCAGAATACCGCTCTTGATGGCGGCGCGGGCGGCGGGTCTGAGCGCTGGAAACAGCACCAAGCTCGCCGCGGCCACTCCAAGGCCGATCGCCACGCCCTTGGTGATATCGCTTTTCAGTACATCTTGAAGACTTGCCATCAATTGCCTCCGTAGAAAATAAGAGGGGAGCATCCTCGCGGCGTATTCCGATCACCATCGAAGGTTCCCCGGTTTTCGAGAGGAGAGCCGCGGCGAGCGAAGAATGAGCCGATATTTTAGAAGTCGAGCTTTCGGCCGGCGGTGGACTTCGCTTTCATTATGCCAGCCCGCCGGGGCCGGGGGGAAGTTCGAGAATTACGCTGCGGCGGCGTAGAGGAGCTTGGGCGCGGGTGGGCGCAGCTTGCCGTACTCGGCGCGGATCATGCGGGGCCCGTACTTTCGCTCCAGGCGGCGGAGGGTGAAATGGCTTCGGGCCATGTCTTGAAAATGCTGGATAAATAGGCTGTTGATGACGGCCCCGCCCAGGGCGCCGACGATCGGCACCACTTCGGCGGCGGCCTTTTCCGAGAGGGCGACCCCGAAGCGCTGCGAGAGGGCCATGATGACGTCCACCAGAATGGGCGCGCCGGCCTGCGCCTTAAGGCCATTTTGAGCGAGATATCGCGATGCGCCGGAGAGAGTTGCTTCCAGGGCGAGTCGCAAGCTGTAGTAGCCGGCCTCGGCCGCGTCGTCGTCCTTGGAACAGCCTCCCAGCGCGAAGACTTCCAGGCAGGCTAGGCGGGTGTCGATATTCTCCAAATCTTCGCCTTCGCTCCGAGCGATGTCGGCAATGGTGCGCAGGATCACGGAGGTGGTGAACGGCAGTTCGAGCAGCAGGGCCGGACCCCCGAAAAAGCCGCCTATTGCGCCGCTGGCGATGCCTATCAGATGGTAATACCTGTCCGAAGAACGGCCGCGCTTCTGATGCAGACCCACGGTCGCCGTATTTAGGGCCCCCCAGAGGGCTTTCTCCGCGTAACGGTGCAGACGGCGGCGGCAATTGTGCGGCAGAAGATCGAGCCCCATTTCAATAGGCGTTCCAATGAAATTGGATAGGCGGATGGCGAAGCTGGGATATTCCAAGCACTTGTAGGCCTGCTGCAGGCTAGAGTGGTCTGCGGGCGAGAGGGCTAAGGGTCGAGTGCTCATGGGTGAAACCCGCGGTGTCCTGAAAGAGGAGGTTCATTCATAAGTTCTGAACTCCCGCAAAAATAGACTTGTAAGATGACGGCTTAATGACGAGCGCCTATGGACGCCGCTATTGGCGGTTTCAGGTCGAGCTCTTTTGAATTTCGCCCGTCATGGCTGGCTGGAAGTCTGCGCGGCTTCGCTTAGGCGGTCCGGAGAATCGAGATAATAAATCCCACATGAAAAAGCACATTACCGAACCAAATCCGGTCTGGCATACCTTGACCGTCGATCAAGCGTTCGAGGTTCTACATACCCGTCCCGCAGGCTTGACTACCCATGAGGCCGACCAGCGCCTGGCCCGCTATGGCTTTAACGAAATCGAAAAAGGCCGGGGCGTTTCCGGCCTTCGCCTGTTTCTGGCCCAGTTCAGGAGCGTCTTGATCCTGATCTTGCTCGCGGGAGTCGGCTTTTCCGCCTATGTCGGGCACACCGTCGAAGCTCTGGTCATCGGCGTTATCGTCTTCTTTGCCGTGCTCTTGGGCTTCGTTCAGGAATATCGTGCGGAGCGGGCGATGGAAGCCCTGCAAAAAATGGCGACGCCCGTCGCCTGCGCCCTGCGTAATGGCGTGTTCACGGAACTGCCGGCCCATCATCTGGTGCCAGGCGACGTGATTCGCCTGCAAACCGGAAGCCGTGTTCCGGCCGATCTTCGATTGGTCGAGGCAGTGAATCTTCAGGTTAATGAGGCGCCCCTCACCGGAGAGTCGACACCGGCGGGGAAGACGATTGAAGCTCTCATCGATCCGCAACTGGGTCTCGGCGACCGCACCAATATGGCGTATGCCGGAACCGCGGTGACCTACGGGCGGGGATGTGGGGTCGTGGTCGCCACCGGCATGGAGACCGAGTTTGGCCGAATCGTCAAGCTCGTGCGCACGGCGGCACCGCAAATCACTCCCTTGCAGAAGAGCCTGAATCAGGTGGGCCATGTCCTCGCCGTAGTCGCCTTGCTGATCGTCGCCGCCATCGTCGGCTTGGGGATTTGGCGGGGCGAATCCTTGCATGACATGCTACTGTTCGGCATCGCCCTAGCCGTGGCGGTGGTGCCGGAAGCCCTTCCTGCGGTGGTCACCATTTCTCTCGCCTTGGGGGCGCGGCGGATGGTTGGGCGAAATGCGCTCATTCGCCGCTTGCCGGCCGTGGAAACCCTGGGCTGCACCTCGGTAATTTGCTCGGATAAGACTGGCACGCTTACCAAGAATCAGATGACGGTGCGTAGGCTTTGGGTGCCGGAGGAGTGGCTGAGCGTTACCGGAGTCGGGTACGAGCCGGTGGGCCGGCTGATCCGGCAGGGGCGGGAGGCGCCGCTAAGCCGATCGCTCTCCGAGTTGCTGCGGGCGATCGTCCTCGCCAATGACGCGGCCCTGGTGCGCGTTGGACGTGGCCGGTGGGAGGTCCGGGGCGATCCCACCGAAGGCGCGCTGCTGGTGGTGGCCGCTAAGTCCGGCATACACAAGGCGGAATTGGACGCGCAGTTTCCGCGAATTGGAGAAATCCCCTTCACTTCGGAATCGAAGCGCATGACCACTTTCCATGCGGATCCGGAGCGTGGCCGGATTGCCTATACCAAGGGCGCGCTGGAAGCCATTCTGGATTCGTGCGGGCGGTGGCTGACGCCAGAAGGTGAAACCGAATTGACCGACACTGCGCGGGATCGGATACAAACCGAGGCCAACGGCCTGGCCGAACAAGCCCTGAGAGTGCTTGCAGTGGCGCGAAGCCAGCATGATGAGACGGAATTGGAGCCTGGAGCGTTCTGCTTTCTGGGGTTGGTCGGCATGATCGATCCGCCCCGGCCTGAGTCCAGAGAGGCCATCGCGACCTGCGAAAAAGCCGGCATTGTGGTCACGATGATTACCGGAGACCATCCGCTGACAGCCCGCGCCGTGGCTCGCGAACTCGGCATTCTCAAAACGGGCAAGGTCGTAACCGGCGCCGAATTGGCCGCGATGGACGATGATGCGTTCGAGAAAGCGGCGCCTGAAATCGAAGTTTATGCGCGGGTTTCTCCGGAACACAAGCTACGCGTCGTGGCGGCCTTGCAGAAATGGGGGCGGATAGTCGCCATGACCGGCGATGGCGTCAATGACGCGCCGGCCCTCAAGCAGGCGGACATCGGTATTGCCATGGGCATCACCGGCACCGACGTAGCCAAGGAAGCCGCGGCCATGATGCTCGTCGACGACAACTTCGCTTCCATCGTCGCCGCGATCGAGGAAGGTCGGGGGATCTTCAGCAACATCAAGAAATACCTGATGTATCTCTTGTCCTCGAACATCGGCGAAATCGGCCTGATGACCGGCGCCACCCTGGCGGGACTCCCACTGCCCTTGAGTGCGGTGCAGATTCTTTACATCAATTTGGCGACCGACGGTCTGCCGGCCTTGGCTTTGGCGGTCGATCCGCTGGACAAATCCCTGATGCGGTGGCGGCCCCGGGATCCTCGCCGCGGGATCTTCACCCTGCCCGTGGTGTTCCTGATGCTGGTGGGAGGATTCTGGTCGACCGGGATCAATCTGGGCCTGTTCGTCTGGGCCTTGGAGGAGGGCCGGCCGCTGGCCTCCGCCATGACCCTGAACTTCGCCACCCTGGTCATGATCGAATTTTTCAAGGCTTACAATTTCCGATCCGATCGCCATTCGATATTCCGCCGAACCTTCGCCAACCGCTGGTTGAACCTCGCGGTTCTTTGGGAGCTGGGTTTGTTGGTCGCGATTGTCCATGTACCGTGGCTGCAAACCCTGTTCGGCACGGTTACCTTGACCCTCGAAGACTGGCTGCGCATCGTCGGCGCGGCGGCGACGATCACCCCCGTCCTGGAACTGGCCAAGTGGATGGTGCGGCGCGGCTGGCTGGGCAACCTGGACGGGATTTGATCGAAAGCGTAGCCGAAGTCGAAAGCTAGCGGTTCAATAACAATACCAAAGGAAACCTAAAATGGAGCAGGAAACTCTGGTAAGGGCCAAGCGCCTCATCAAAAGCACGCTGAACGATCTCCTGATCGGCACCCTGACGGTGCTGCCGATCATCATCGTGGCGGAGATCGTCATCTTTCTCGCCAATGTGCTGCTGAGCACCGTGTTCGGCGTGCGCGAATGCGTCGGCAACAGCGGCGTCACCTTTCTGGCCTTTGCCGGGGCTTTCGCCCTGTTGACCTACATCGGCCACACCATCAACCGTCGGCGGCACTCGCTCATCCTTTCCGTGATCGACTATTCCATCGGCAAGATTCCCTTCCTCAATACCGTGTACAAGGTCACTCAACGCTTGATCGACCTGTTCCGCAGCAAACCCGAGGACACCAAGCGGGAAGTCGTCTATGTCGAATACCCCAAGGACGGGATGTGGCTGCCGGCCTATCTGACCAACCGGGAGGGCGACCGCTGCGTGCTGTTCGTGCCCACTTCGCCGAATCCGACCAACGGGTTCACCGTCATCGTGCACGAATCCAGGATCGTCAAATCCCGGCTCGACATCACCGAGGCGACCAGTTTCATCGTTAGCATCGGTGCCGAGTTTCCCAAGGCCGAGGAGGCTTTGGCGCTGCCGATGGAGACTCCGCCATTAAGTGGAACATAAGACCGGCCATCCTCGGTTAGGCTTAGGCTACTCAAAACTTTTAAATCCATGCGCGCAGTCCAAGCTCAGCGACGGATGCCGCTTAAACGAGTTCCGCGGCGGGTCTCGAGCTGGTTTATTCGTTCTGCTCCAACAGCAATGTCACTTCGCTTGCTTGCCGATCCCCGCCGATACGAAATCCACGCAGTTCCAGCACGCCCTTGGTATTGAGGGAAACGATGAGATACAGCGCCTCTGGATAGGCGGCGAGTTCCAGATCCGTTGCTGAAGGGACCGCCGGGGCGGCGGGATGGGAATGGAAAATCGCGAACAATTGCTCGCCCCGCTCGTGCATGGCCCGCAGAGCGCCGATGTGTTCCTCCGGGTCGAGGAGGTAATGGCCCTGGGGATCGGAGGCGATGTTCTTGATCGGGTAACAGCGGACGGCTTGGCCGCCCTTGGCGCCGATGAGTCCGCAGATTTCGGTTTCCGGCGATGTCTGGGCGTAATGCAGCAACTGGTTGGCGAGGGAGCGGGGCAGGGGTATTTCTTCGCTGGCCATAGGAACCCGGTAGTTCGATTGGGGCCGTCAGAGCCGAAGCGCCGCGATGGCTCGCCGGTGGCCCTGCAGGTCAGGGTAATGGGTGATGCCGCTATAGCCGAGTTCGGCCAGGATCGCTCTTAAGGCGCCGGCCTGGTCGTAACCGTGTTCCAGCAGCAATTGGCCTCCCGGTTTCAGTCGCTGGCGGGCGCCTTCGGCGATGGTGGTCAGGGCATCCAGACCCGCAGGGCCAGAACTCAGGGCCAGTTGCGGCTCGAAGCGTAAGTCACCCTGTAGGAGATGCGGATCGTTCTCGGCGATATAGGGCGGGTTGCTGACGATGAGATCAAAACGATCGCCTTCGGGTACAGCGGCGAACCAGTGACCGAGAGCGAAGCGGAGGTTGGTTACGCCATGCCGGATGGCATTTTCGCGGGCTATTACCAGGGCCTCCGCACTGAGGTCGGTGGCCATGACCCGCGCCAGAGGCCGCTCGGCGGCGAGCATCACGGCGATGACGCCGGCGCCGGTGCCGAGGTCCAAGATATCGGCGGGCCGGCTTGCGGGAGCGACCTCCAGAGCCCGTTCGACGAGCAGTTCGGTTTCCGGGCGGGGGATGAGCACGCCGGGGCGCACGGCGAAGGCGCGGGACCAGAACTCCCGCTCGCCGGTGAGATAGGCGACGGGCACGCCTTTCGCCCGCCGCTCGACCAAAGCCTGGAATCGTTCCGCTTCCGCCGCCGTGAGCGGCCGCTCGGGCCAGGTCCGCAGAAAAGCCCGGTTCCGGTCGAGCACGTGCAGCAACAGAACCTCGGCATCGAGGTGAGCCGTGTCGCTGCTGGCGGCCAGCCGGGCGGTGGCGAATCGCAGGGCTTGAGCGAGGGCTTCCGCCGACTCGTTTCCATGCGCGGGGCGCGCGCTACCCGGTTGCATCCTTTAATCCTCGGACAACTGCGCCAGCAGTTCCGCCTGGTATTCATGGATGAGGGGCTCGATCACCGGACCGAGATCGCCTTCCAAGATGGTATCGAGCTTGTACAGGGTCAGATTGATGCGGTGGTCGGTGAGCCGGCCCTGTGGAAAATTGTAGGTGCGGATGCGCTCCGAACGGTCGCCGCTGCCCACCTGGAGCTTCCGCGAGGCGGCGATTTCGGCGGTCTGTTTTTCCTGCTGGGCGGACAGAATGCGGGATTGCAGCAGGGACATGGCCCGCGCCCGGTTCTTGTGCTGGGAGCGTTCGTCCTGGCATTCCACGACGATTCCGGTAGGAATATGGGTGATGCGGATGGCGGATTCGGTCCGATTAACGTGCTGGCCGCCGGCTCCGGAGGCACGGTAAGTGTCTATGCGGAGGTCGGCGGGGTTGATGTCCACCTCGACCTCTTCCACTTCCGGCAGGATTGCCACGGTGCAGGCCGACGTGTGAATGCGGCCTTGGGCCTCGGTTTCCGGCACGCGTTGCACGCGGTGGGTACCGGCCTCGAACTTGAGGCGCGAGTAAACGTCCTGGCCGCTGATGCGGAGGACGATTTCCTTGTAGCCGCCCATCTCGCCCTCGCTCTCGCTGATGATTTCGGTCTTCCAGCCCTTCTGCTCGGCATAACGGCCGTACATGCGATACAAGTCTCCGGCAAACAGGGCGGCTTCGGCGCCGCCGGTGCCGGCCCGCACTTCAAGAAAGATATTGCGCTCGTCATTGGGGTCGCGGGGCAGGAGCAGAATCTGCAATTGCTCCTCGATCTTTTCCAGTTTGGCTTCCGCGTCGGCTTGCTCTTCCTTGGCGAGCGCGCGTACTTCCGGGTCCGCGTCTTCCAGCAAGGTCTTGGCGTAGCCAATGGTGTCCTGGGTTTCAAGGTATTTGCGAAAGGCCGTCACCACCGGATTGAGCTGAGCATACTCTCGGCTCAAAGCGCGAAAGCGGTCTTGATCGCTTTGGGTCGAGGACTCGGCGAGTAGGGCGGTGATTTCTTCGAAACGCTGGGAGAGGTGATCGAGTTTTTGACGAATGGAAGATTTCACGAATTCAGGAGCCGTCTTTTAGTTGGAAGAGTTCGCGGGCCGCGGCGATCAGATCATGCCGTTCGAAAACGCCCGCCTGGTTGAGCTGGGCGCTGGGCGTATGGATCAATTTGTTGGTCAGAAGATTCGCCAGAAATTCTAGGGCTTCCTCCGGCGGTTTGCCCCCTCGGAGAGCTAGTTTGGCTTTCGCCAAGACGTCGTCGCGAATGGCTTCCGCTTGGCTTCGGAAATCCCGAATGGTGCGGATCGCTCCTTGAGCCCGCAGCCAGGCCAGAAAATGGGCCACTTCGACGTCGATGATTTCTTCCGCCTGTTTGGCGGCTTCCTGCCGGGACCGCAGGTTTTCCTCGACGGTGTTACGAAGATCGTCCACCGTATAGAGATACACGTCCCGGAGTTGTTCGACCTCCGGCTCGATGTCGCGGGGCACCGCCAGGTCAACCATGAACATCGGCTTGTGCTTGCGCGCCTTGATCGCACTCTCGACGCTGCCCTTGCCGAGGATGGGCAGGGAACTCGCGGTGGAGGATACCACGATATCCGCCCTGGCCAGATGTTTCGACAATTCCGATAAGCAGATGGCGAAACCGTTGAATTGCTGGGCCAGAGCATGGGCCTTGTCGTAGGTGCGGTTGGCGATGATCAGTTCACCGATTCGGTTTTCCACAAGATGGCGGGCGGTCAGTTCGATGGTTTCGCCGGCGCCGATGAGGATGGCGGTCTGCCGGCCGAGATCGTCGAAAATGCGCCGCGCGAGACCAACGGCAGCGAAGGCCACGGAGACCGGGCTGGAGCCGATGGCGGTATCGGTGCGTACCTTTTTGGCGGCGGCGAACGTGTGCTGGAAGAGCTTGCAAAGCGTCTTGCCCAGCGTTCCGGCTTCAGCGGCGATCTGGTAAGCTGACTTCATCTGCCCGAGGATTTGCGGCTCGCCGAGAATCATGGAATCAAGCCCGGAGGCCACGCGGAACATGTGGCGGATGGTTTCAGAATCGGTGTGGGTGTAGAGAAACGGCTGAAATTCTTCGCGCTGGAGGCGCTGTTCGTGAGCTATCCAGTCGATGAGAGGCTCATGGTTTTGGGTTTCACCGCCGCAATATAGTTCTGTCCGATTGCAGGTCGACAAGATCGCCACCTCGTCGACATTCGGCAGTTGGATCAGAGCGTGCAGAGCCTGCCGAAGGCGCTCGGCAGGAAAGGCTAAGCGCTCCCGGAGCGAAACCGGTGCGGTATTGTGGTTCAATCCCAAGGTCAAGATGCCCATCGACTCACTTTATGTGGCTTTCAGAATATAATTCTAAGAAAAAGCGCTATCGGGGCCAAATGGATGACGGATGAATGACAGGGGGGTGAATTTGTCGCCTTTTATCAGGGAAGGCTAAAATCTTTCAATCAAGCTGTTTTAATTTCCTCCGCTTTGCTTAGACCTAGGGTTTTACGGGACCATTCATATTCCAGGCAAAGCGAAAAAACCTCTTGAGACTACTCCAAATTTCCACTTTTTTCGATTCAGAGATTCCATCAGTGGTAAAACGATTGGTCTTTTTGGCCTGTTCCGGGGCGTTTTGGTTCTCGGGATGCGCAGGCTTGAACACGTCCAAGGCGCGCTCCAGCGAACTTATCGAGAGCGACCTCCGGACGAGCACTCGGCCGGTCGACCAGGAGTCGGAACTCATTTATCTCCTGTTGGCGGCGGAACTGGCCGGCCAACGAGGGCAATATGAAGTCGCGTTGAACAATTATCTGCAGGTCGCCAGACGCAGCCAGGATGCTCAAGTGGCCGAGCGCGCGACCCAGATCGCCTTATATCTCAAGAATACTGAGAAAGCGCTGGAGGCCGCCTCGCTCTGGGTCGAGCGCGATCCCAAGAACGTCGCCGCCCGCCGTATCGCGGCCATGTTGTTGCTCAAGGCCGGCAAATTGGACAAGGCCGGGGAACAGTTGAAGGTGCTTTTGAGTTTGCAAGATGCCGATCTCGAAAATACCCTGATCGAACTGGTTAAATGGCTGGATTCCGAGTTGCCCAGGGATGAGGGACTGAAGGCCATGCGGCATCTCGCGGGACAATTCCCCAACGTAGCCGAACTGCATTTCGCTTACGCGCTTCTCGCTAGCGACAAGGGGGAGCACCAGTTGGCTCTCACCGAGATCCAGCGCGCGCTGGCCTTGCATCCCGACTGGAGTCGGGCGCGCCTCCTTCAGGCCCAAGTGATGTCGCAGATGGGCGATTCCGCCGCCGCTCGGCACGCCATTGAGCAAGCCTTAAAGAGCGATCCTCGGAATAACCGCTTGCGGCTGATTTATTCCCAATTTTTAGCCAAGACCGGCGATCTTAAGTCGGCGGAACGGGAACTTCAGCGCATTCTCGAAAAGGAGCCGGCGAACAATGACGCCCGTTTCGCCTTCGCTTCGACTTTAATGGAGATGGGACAGTACGAGCGCGCCCGCCAGGAATTCAAAAAACTGATCGAGGTGCCTAAATGGCAGGCGCAATCTTATTTTTACCTGGGACTGATCGAGGCGCGACGAGGACGGCTGGATAATGCCGTGCGGTGGTTTGATAAGATTACCACAGGCCCTCTCGAATTCGACGCGCGGGTCAATGGTATTACAGCGTTGATCAATCTCGGGCGCTTGAGCGAGGCTCGTCAACGCCTGAGCGAGGTTCGGAAAAGCTTCCCCAATGAGGCTTTGAGGCTTTATCTGTTGGAAGCGGAATTGTTGTCCAAGAACAAGGACTACGAAGGGGCTTTCGATTTGCTGAGCGAGGCCTTGGAGGAGTTGCCGGGGCAAGTCGAATTGCTTTACGCACGGGCGCTCGCTGCCGAGCAGTTGGACCGGATCGATGTGTTGGAGGCCGACTTGCGGGCGGTGTTGGAAAAAAACCCCAACGATCCCAATGCGCTTAATGCCTTGGGGTATACCTTGGCGGATCGCGGCGATCGCTTGGAAGAGGCCAAGGGCTATCTCGACCGCGCCATCGAACTGAAGCCGGACGATCCCGCCATCATGGACAGCTATGGTTGGTTACAGTATCGGTTCGGCAATCTCGACTCGGCTTTGAAGTATTTGCGGAAAGCTTACGAGTTGGTGCGGGATCCTGAAATTGCCGCCCACCTTGGGGAAGTATTGTGGGAATCGGGACAGCGCCAGGAAGCCAAAAAGGTCTGGAATAACGCGCTGAGAAAAGATCCCAATCAGGACGATCTTAAAAAAATAAAGGCCCGATATAAGGAAGCGTTCTACTAAATAATGCACCGAGAAATCGCTTGGCCCGTCTTTTTATTTTGGTAACGGCTTTCGCCGCATGGTTGCCGGGCTGCGCATTATTTCGCGGGGAGAGCCCTCAGCCTTCGAATATGGCGCAGCAGTCGTTGTATTCGCTCAAGGCTTGGCGCCTGGAGGGACGCATCGGAGTGCAAACATCCGACGACGCCTGGCAGGCCAATCTCTTTTGGGATCATGACGCGGCCCAAGATAAGCTGCGAGTCTCGGGTCCCTTGAGTCAAGGCATGGTTTCCATTGTGGTCCAGGAAGACCTCATCTATATCAATGAGGGAAACGGGGTGACGGAACTGTCCCATGCGCCCGAAGCCAAGTTGCGGGAGCGGCTGGGCTTTGCCGTGCCTCTGTCGAGCTTGCGTTATTGGATGCTGGGCGTTCCCGATCCTGATTTGGCTTATACCCCGATGCCCGGCGGAGAGGGCGCCGCGCACGGCTTTCAGCAGGCGGGGTGGGCAATTCGGGTGGATCGGCTGACCGATGTCGGAAGCCGGAGGTTGCCCCAGAAAGTGCGGGCGGAAGGTTCCGGGGTAAAGTTGAAAATCATCACAGACCGCTGGGAAATTGAAGGCTAAAACCGTGGACGACCTCGAAGGGTTGCGCTTGCCGGCGCCGGCTAAGCTCAATCTCATGCTAAGAATCGTGGGGAGGCGCCAAGACGGCTATCACCTGCTGCAAACGGTTTTTCAATTTATCGATCGATGTGATTGGATCAGTTTGCGCCATCGGCGGGACGGTCGGATCCGGTTGGAAACGCCTTTATCGGGTGTTCCGGAGGCAATGAATCTTACCGTCCGCGCGGCGCAGGTCTTACGGGAAGCGGCCGGAATCCGGGCGGGTGCCTCGATAGCGATCGACAAGAACTTACCTATGGGTGGTGGGCTCGGGGGCGGCAGTTCGGATGCCGCGACGACCTTGCTCGGCCTGAATCACCTATGGCGGGCCGGGCTTTCGGTAGACGAACTGGGGGCTTTGGGATTGAAGCTTGGAGCGGATGTTCCGGTATTCATAAAGGGGCGCGCGGCCTGGGCGGAAGGTGTTGGCGAAGAATTGTTTCCCCTGGAGCTTCCGGAGCCCTGGTATGTCGTGGTAATTCCGAACTGCCATGTCGCGACCGGCGCCATCTTTGCGGCTTCTAATTTGACACGATACAACAAACGTATCACAATAAACGACTTTCTTGCGGGTCAGCAGGAAAATCATTGCCTGCCGGTAGTTGCGGATTTGTACACTGAAGTGGCTTCGGCATTGGACGCTTTGTCCAGTTTCTCGCCTGCTAAGCTTACGGGTACCGGGGCGTGCGTTTTCGCGGAATTCAGTCTTGAAACCGAAGCGCGCGAAGTGGCGGCGAAACTGGCGAGAGCTTGGCGGGTGTTCGTGGCTCGGGGTCTCAATAAGTCGCCTCTTATGGGAGCATTGGGGCTGATCCGAAACTGAGGTCGGCAATCTTTATTGGGGCGTAGCCAAGCGGTAAGGCACCGGGTTTTGATCCCGGCATTCCCAGGTTCGAATCCTGGCGCCCCAGCCAATACGCTTTCGGCGTGACGCTTTGGTTTTGGAGTTGCTCGAATGACCGACACCTCGTTCATGGTGTTTTCGGGAAATGCCAATTTGCCTTTGGCCGAAGGCATTGTGCGCAAGCTCAACATGCGGTTGGGAATGGCCACCATCGGCCGATTCATCGATGGCGAGATTGCAGTCGAAATCGAAGAAAATGTTCGGGGCCGCGAAGTATTCATTGTTCAGCCCACATGCGCGCCGATCAACGAAAATCTAATGGAACTGCTGATCATGATCGACGCATTTCGTCGGTCGTCGGCGTCCGTTATCACGGCCGTTATCCCTTACTATGGCTACGCGCGGCAAGATCGCCGCATTCGCTCGGCGCGCGTACCCATCACGGCGAAACTGGTTGCCACGATGATTTGCGCTGCGGGGGCCGATCGTGTTTTAACGGTTGATCTTCACGCGGACCAGATTCAAGGATTCTTCGACGTTCCAGTCGATAATGTTTATGCATCCCCCATTTTGCTGGGCGATGTTTGGCGGCAAAAATACCCTGATCTAATGGTGGTCTCTCCTGATATCGGGGGTGTGGTGAGGGCCCGAGCCTTGGCAAAACGACTGGACGACGCGGATCTTGCGATCATCGATAAACGGCGCCCGAAACCGAACGAGGCCAAGGTCATGAATATCATTGGCGATGTCGAGGGCCGTACCTGCATTATGGTGGATGATCTGGTGGATACGGCGGGAACGCTTTGCCAAGCGGCTGTCGCGCTGAAAGAGCATGGTGCCACGAAAGTGGTGGCTTACTGTACTCATTCTGTCTTGTCCGGGCGAGCCGTCGACAATCTGGAAAGCTCAGTATTGGACGAATTGGTAGTCACGGACACCATTCCTCTGCGCCCTGACGCTCAAAAATGTTCGAAAATCCGCCAATTGAGCGTGGCCGAGATGTTGGCGGAAACAATACGTCGCATCGCGGTCGGTGAATCGGTGAGTTCCTTGTACGTCGATTAATCGATTTTTAATTGCTGCTTAGAGTATTTTGGAGAAAAAGATGGCAGGCAGTTTTGTGTTTGAAGCGGAATCGAGAGTTAATACCGGCCGGGGCGATGCGCGCCGTTTGCGCCAATCCGGCAAGGTCCCGGCCATCCTTTATGGTGGCGGAAGCGCGCCAGAGTGCTTGGCCTTGAACCATAACCAGGTTTTGAAGAGCCTGGAGAACGAGGCGGTTTATTCTCATATTCTCACGATCAAAATGGATGGCAAGGAGGAGCGGGCGATTCTCAAGGATTTGCAAAGGCATCCCAGTAAGCCTGCTGTCATTCACATTGATTTTCAGCGAGTGAGTGCTGCCGATAAGATTCGGGTGCACGTGCCGCTCCACTTTATCAATCAGGAAACCTCCGTGGGCGCTAAAAAGGGCGGCGTGATAACTCACAATATGGTGGACGTCGAGGTCGTGTGTCTGCCGGATCGCTTGCCCGAATACCTGGAAGTCGATTTGGCTCAGGTGGACGTGGGGGAGTCCGTGCATCTTTCTGAGCTTAAAATCCCCGAAGGTGTAGAAATTGTGGCCTTGTTGCAGGGTCCTGAGCATGACCTTCCGGTTACGGTAATCCAGCCCGGCCGGATTGCCGAGCCTACGGAAGAAGGCAGGGAATAGCCTTGTAGTGGACTGACGGGTGGCGATAAATCTCAAACTTCTCGTAGGTCTAGGTAATCCAACCGCCCAATATGAAAAAACCCGGCACAATGCCGGGTTTTGGTTTTTAGATGAGGCTGCCGCGAAATACGGTCAGACACTTCATCAGGATCAAAAATTTCATGGCTTAGTAGGAAAGTTGGATTTGAACGGCACTGTGGTGCATCTGCTCAAGCCGATGACTTTCATGAATCGGAGCGGGCAATCGGTCGGTGCTCTGACGCAATATTTTAAGATCGACCCCTCGGAAATTCTTGTAGTCCACGACGAGTTGGATCTCCCGCCGGGGGTGGCTCGCCTCAAGCGAGGCGGTGGGCACGGTGGTCACAATGGGCTACGGGATATCATTTCCCATCTGGGATCGTCGGATTTCTACCGTTTGCGCCTTGGCATTGGCCATCCTGGTGACCGAGCGGCTGTTATGGATTATGTGTTAGGCGTTCCCTCGCACACCGAAATGGAGCTTTTGCAAGGTGCGGTGGCACGGGCTCTGGCCTTCTTGCCGGACATGTTGGGAGGCAAGCTTGAGCATGTGATGAACCGGCTCCACGCGGCTTCAAGCTAATGAAGTTAGAAATTGATTGACACTTATATGCCATTGGCGGACAATGGAGAACTTACTTGCCGGGAGGGGTTCCCGAGCGGTCAAAGGGATCAGACTGTAAATCTGACGGCTCTGCCTTCGAAGGTTCGAATCCTTCCCCCTCCACCACGAGATTAGGGTTTTGCGCGCGGGTGTAGTTCAATGGTAGAACCTCAGCCTTCCAAGCTGATGGCGTGGGTTCGATTCCCATCACCCGCTCCAGCAAAACCGTGGTTTTGTGGCCCATATAGCTCAGTCGGTAGAGCACTTCCTTGGTAAGGAAGAGGTCACCGGTTCAAGTCCGGTTATGGGCTCCAGTTTTTCCTTATCGTTAGTATGCATTAAGTCAAGCATAAGGGGTGTTGGCGGATGTCCAAAGAAAAGTTTACACGCACGAAGCCGCATGTGAACGTGGGGACGATAGGTCATGTGGATCATGGCAAGACGACCCTGACGGCGGCGCTGACCAAGGTGGGGGCAGAGCGCTTTGGCGGGGTGTTCAAGGCATATG
>CADDYU010000065.1 GCA_902810705.1 Methylococcaceae bacterium | reverse complement strand
AACCCCGGACCAGTACCCTGTGGGAGCATCCGAGGTCCTCCGGATTTCTGAGGTAAGTGGTTCTGGTAAAACAACTTTCTCAGATTCCCAGCCTCGATGCACCGGGTAGCTTTGAGAAATGCGGGTTAGCCGCGCCAGAGGCTGGGAAATTTTCCTTTTTTCAGCGCCGCTCGAGTCAAGAGGTTGACCCGCTCCGGGTTAGGACAATACCTTAACCGAGGTTTTGGAAAATCGAGTGGCGGAAGCATCCAGGACAGTTCTGAAAACCGAACAGGCGGTAGAACTCCGCGGAGGCCGAGTTGATACCCACTCCATGAAGTAAAACTTTCATTCTTGTGCCGTTGCCATCGAGGGCTCGGACGTCGCCTCACCCCTTGCCGTCTCCAGTTGCCAGATCACCGCAGGGATTTAGTCAATCCTGGAACATACGCTCGAAGATTCAGTGGGATCTTGTTCTTGAAACCTCGCCGGCTGTCATGCGCCACGGACTGAGCCTGCGATTCCGCCTGAACCTGATGATCGTGCCGGCCATGCTCTTGATCCTCGGGCTGGGATTTCTGTTCGCGGTTTATAACGCGCGTCGTTCGGTGGAGGATGAAGTCCGCTCGACGGTGAATCTGGCCCTTCAGTTCAGCGAGGCTGGTCTGACCGAAGCCCGAGGCGCCGGACGACCGCCGTCCGAGTGGTTGACTCAATTGGGCCGGCTGGATCGTACCCGCCATCTGCGGATCCGCATCGCCAAGACAGGCGAGACGCCCATCGACCTGATCTCGGTGAAGCGAGTGTCCACGGCGGCTGTTCCGGCGTGGTTCCGCTGGTCGGTGGCGCCTCGTCCGATCGTGGAGGAAAGGCGCCTCGCGGACGGCCGGGGCGGCGAGTTTACCATCCGCATCGAGGCCGATACCGATGATGAAATCGCCGAGGCCTGGCGGGAAACCCGAGGCTTCCTGCTCTTGCCGCTGATCCTGGCCGGCGCTATTTACGCCTTGGTGCATGTCACGGTCGGGCGGGCTTTTCGCTCGGTGGGAGAGATTCTCGGCGGACTGGAAGGCATCGAAAGGGGGGACTATGGGAAACGCCTGCCCCGCTTTCCCTTGCCCGAGTTCGATCGCATCGCGGAGGCGTTCAATCATATGGCGTCCACTCTCGAGGCCACGAGGGACGAAAACCGGGCGTTGGCCCAACAATCCTTGTTGATCCAGGAGGAGGAGCGGCGCTACTTGGCCAGGGAACTCCACGACGAACTCGGACAATCCCTGACCGCGATCCGGTTGATGGCCGCCGCCTTGACAAGATCGGGCGGCTCTGCGCGGGAAGCGGCGGACCACATCGTAGGGTTGTGCGATCGGCTGTTCGGCGTGGTCCGGGCCATGATGCGCCGACTTCGGCCCAGCGTCCTCGACGAACTGGGCCTTGCCGCCTCGCTCGAAGACTTGGTGGAAAACTGGCGCGATTGCCATCCCGGCATGACCATCGATTTCGCCTGCGAGTCCGGCATCGATGAACATATAGATACAGGCGCCGCCCGGATTCATTTGTTCCGTATCGTCCAGGAATGCCTGACCAATGTCGTCAAGCACGCCGAAGCACGCCATGTGTTCATTCGCCTGCAGCGGGCGAATGCCGGCGCTCCCGATTCGGGCGTCATTCTCGTGTTCCGGGATGACGGGCGGGGCTTCGATCCCGGCCAAGCTCGTCGCGGTTTAGGCTTGCCGGGAATGCGCGAGCGGGTGGCCGCCCTCGGCGGGCGCCTCGACCTCGACGCCGGCCCGGGGAGGGGAGTCGCCCTTGAAATTAGAATTCCTGACCGGAGGTAAATTGGCATGAGTCCGAAGATTTCCGTGATGCTGGTCGACGACCATGCGGTGGTGCGCGCGGGATATCGCCTGCTGCTGGCCGAGACCGGGAACATCGAGGTGGCCTGCGAGGCCTCGCGCGGCGAGGAAGCGTGCCAGTATTACCTGGATTACCGGCCCACCGTGACGGTCATGGATTTGAACTTGCCAGGTCTCGGCGGCCTGGCCGCGTTAAGGCGCCTCATTCATCGCGATCCCGCCGCACGCGTTCTGATATTCAGCATTCACGACGAGCTGGTTTACGTAGCGCGCGCGCTGGAGGCGGGCGCCAAGGGCTATCTCAGCAAGAGCTGCGCCCCGGAGTTACTGGTTGAAGCCGTCGTCAGGCTTGCGCGTGGCGAAACGTTCCTGGAAGCCAGGATCGCTCGAAAGCTCGCCAGACAAAATCTCTCCACTAGCCAGCGGCGTATGGCCCTCGATGTCCTTTCCGCCCGGGAATTCGAGATCTTCTGCCTTCTCGCCAAGGGCTACAGCACCCGCGAGGCGGCCGAGGAGCTCCGGCTCGGCTTCAAGACCGTGGCGAACTACGCTACCCTGATCAAGGACAAACTCAACGTCAACACCACCGCGGAACTCGTCCGGCTTGCTTACCAGCATGGCTTGATGGTGCCTTAAAGGCGGCAAGGCTCTTTACTACAATTCGACTTCCGCCGGATCTAGGGGAGGATTGCCCGATGCGACGGTGCTGGCATACTTGACAAGGTCAAGACCGAGCGGGCGCCGGGCCATTGCCTTTACTTTGAGTTCGGCCGGCGGGGAAGTTTGAAGATGATCCGTCGCGGCCTCCTCGATGGAGGATAGGCTGAACTTCATGGCGAGCCCCGGAATTCGAATCCAACACGGTATTTGCATTTAAGGAGTATGTCTATGGTCCCCATTCAACGCCTAACGCCCCCCGAAGCCTACGCCGCGCTCAGCGCGTCACCCGGATCGGTGCTGGTGGACGTGCGCGATCCTATCGAATTCGCCTTTGTCGGCTATCCGGTGGGCGCGATCAACATTCCTTGGCGGTTCGCGCCGGAAATGCGGCCGAATCTGAACTTCGTCGAGCAGGTCCAAAAGATCGCCTCGGATATGGACACGCCTTTGTTTCTCCTGTGCCGGAGCGGCCAGCGCTCCATGGAGGCCGCCAACGCCCTGGCCGCCGCGGGTTACCGGAATCTCGCCAACATCGAGGAGGGCTTCGAGGGGACCCTGGATGAGTATCAACACCGCAGCACCGTGAGTGGCTGGCGATTCCATGGACTGCCCTGGAGGCAGACCTAAGGGTTCTTCCAGCCTCGTCATTCTGCAACGCAGACGTGATATTCATAGCCCCTTTTTTGCATCCACTTCGATCAGGAGCTGACATGAGACTTGGCGATATCACCGTCGTGCTGCCGACCCGCAACGAAGAGAGGAATATCCGAACCTTTCTTACCTCCTTGCCCGAAGCCTGTCAGCTCATCGTGGTGGATGCGGGAGAGGATCGCACGGCGGAGTTTGTCGAGGAGCTTCGGCCCCTTGGGACCCAGATCGTCCGCCTCAGGAGCTCGATTCCGGAGGCCCGTCAACTGGGCTCCGAGTTGGCGAAGACCGAGTGGCTCCTGTTCACCGACGCCGATGTGGAATTTCCGCTGGGCTATTTCGAAGGTCTCGCGAAGTACGCGGCCGTCGATTGCGTGTACGGCCCGAAATTGTCTCGCGACCGGTTCCGCCGCTATTACCAGGCGTTCGCCCTGGGCCAGCGGCTCTCGCAAGCCCTGGGCATTCCCGCGGTGACCGGCTCCAATCTGCTGGTCAGGCGCCGGATCGTGCTGGATGTCGGAGGGTTCGATCCGGAGCTCGTCTGCAACGAGGATTCCGAATTAGGCTGGCGGATCAAGCGCTCGGGTCACTCTATTGCATTCGCGCCGGATTTGCCGGTTTACGCCACCGACCACCGCCGGCTGGAGCGGGGAGTCTGGCGCAAAACCGCCCATTCCGTGTTCCGCTGCCTCCTTCTGCATTATGATTTGATTCCCGCCCGCTGGCGGGGCGGGACTGGGGTTATTGGTCCAAGACCTCGGCCCGTGAAAACAACCCCATTGGGCCGGATTGAGGATTCCTCTTTAGCGGAGGGTCAGGCCGACGCGTAGCGCTTGTCGTCGTTCCGGTAGACGAGATAGGGCCGGGATTTTCCCCGCACGACGTTCTCGTCGATGACGACCCGGGTGACGAGCTCCTCGGAGGGCAGCTCGTACATGGTGTCGAGCAGAAGGTTCTCGAGTATGGTCCTAAGCCCGCGCGCGCCGGTTTTCCGCTCGATGGCGCGCCGGGCCACGAGTTTCAGGGCATCGCTACTGAGCTCGAGGTCGCAGTCCTCCATCTCGAACAGCTTTCGGTACTGCTTGACCAGGGCGTTCCTGGGCTCGGTCAGGATGCTGACCAGCGCCTCTTCGTCGAGCTCCTCGAGAGTCGCCACCACCGGAAGCCGCCCGACAAATTCGGGAATCAGGCCATAGCGGATCAAGTCCTCGGCCTCGACGCCCGCGAGGATTTCGCCGACGTTGCGGGCTTCGTCCCGGTTGCTCACCTCGGCGGAAAAACCGATGCCGCTCTTTTCGGAACGGGCCCTAATGGTCTTGTCGAGCCCTGCAAACGCCCCGCCGCAGATAAAGAGGATGTTGGCGGTATTGATTTGCACCAGCTCCTGCTGCGGGTGCTTGCGCCCGCCCTGGGGCGGTATCGAGGCGACGGTGCCCTCGATCAGCTTGAGGAGCGCCTGCTGCACCCCTTCGCCGGAAACATCTCGGGTGAGGGAGGGATTCTCGGACTTTCGGGAAATCTTGTCGATCTCGTCGATGTAAATGATGCCCGACTCCGCCTTTTCGATGTCGTAATCGCATTTCTGCAGAAGCTTGTGGAGGATGTTCTCGACGTCCTCGCCGACGTACCCCGCCTCGGTCAGCGTCGTGGCGTCGGCGATGACGAAGGGAACGTTCAGGATGCGCGCCAGGGTTTCGGCCAGGAGGGTTTTTCCGGAACCGGTGGGTCCGATTAGAAGAATATTGCTCTTGGCCAGCTCGACCTCGTTCTTTCCGGCGCGCGCCTTGATCCGCTTGTAGTGGTTGTACACGGCGACCGACAGGATCCGCTTGGGGCGCTCCTGGCCGATGACGTAATCATCCAGTATGGCCTTGATGTGCTTGGGCTTGGGCAGTTGTTGATGGGCCTCGGACGGGCGCTCGTACAACTCCTCGCGCAGGATGTCGTTGCACAGCTCCACGCATTCGTCGCACACGAATACCGCGGGCCCCGCGATAAGCTTTCGGACCTCATGCTGGGGCTTCCCGCAGAATGAGCAGTAGAGCGGTTTCCCCTTGCCGTTAGTTTCGTCGCTCATGGCTTTAATCCCCTTCGCTTTCGGTCAAATGAACCGACCGGGCTGGCCCGGCCTTCAACGGGCGGCGGTGTGCCGCCTAACTAACTCGCTTTGTCAATGAAGCGTGTGCGGCCTGGCGAGGCTGAACGGGGCTATGGGCGCCTCGAAGGGCACGCCGTCGTCGGCGATGAGCCGATAGCTGCCGTGCATGCTGCCCACCGGCGTCTCGATCATGGCCGAGCTGGTGTATTGAAACGCCTCGCCGGGGCGAAGATAAGGATGCTCGCCGACCACACCCTCGCCGACCACCTCGAACGTCTTCCCGTTGGCGTCGGTGATGATCCAGTGCCGGCCGAGGAGTCGGGCCGGAATCGTGCCGGTGTTTTCCATGGTGACCGTGTAGGCGAACACATGACGCTCCATGCCGGGATGTGATTCTTCGCCAAGATAAACGGTTTTGACGTTGATTTTAAGTCTTCGGATCTTGCTAGTCATCACCTTAGCCCCTCCCTTTCTGAGGAATGTCGTGGTCGAAAGGCCGCTTGGGCCGGTATTCTCGGGCGGTCACTCCACGAACTCGAGGATCGGCCCTTGCGCGTTCTCCAGGCGGATGGCGCTCCGGGCTTTCTCTTCGATCTTGACCACGCCAAGGAGCGCCACTCTCCCATCCGGATGCCGCGCGGCGGACACCACCGTTCCGGCGCTCTCCGGGGCGCCTTCGGCCTGCAGTGTCGCGCCGGGCGGGGGAAGCCGCTCGCTGTCCGCATAGGCCAGATATAGGCGGCGCTTGAGTTGGCCCCGGTAATGGAGTCTCGCGATGACCTCTTGCCCAGGATAGCAGCCTTTCGTGAAACAGAGGCCACCCAAGGCTTCCAGATTCAGCATTTGGGGAATGAACTCGCCGGCGGTTTCCGTCGTCAGCAGCGGAATGCCGGCCAGGATGTCCAGCAAGGACCACGCGTCTCGGCCCACCGGAAGAACGTCGGGCGCGAGGCCGAGCCAAAGGCTGGTCGCCGCTTCGGCGCCGCCGACCGCCAGCCAGCGGGGGAAGGGATGGTCGGCGAGGGCGATAAGCGTGAGATCGCCGAAGCTCCGGGCGGCTCCGACGTTCAAGGGCGGCGGCGCGCCAAGCTGGGCGGCGAGCCGGAATGCCAGGCTCGGCCCGGACAGGCCGAGGCGCAGGAGACTGTCGCTCGCATCCCCAAGGGCCGCCTTGACCCTGAGAAGATAAGGCTTGAGGCCCATCAAGACCGGCGTCACCTGATCCCGCGGCAGAAGGAGATAATAAGCCCCGCCGTGCATGAACAGCCAGAACGTCGCCTGCGCTCGGCCCTTGGCGTCGCACCAGCTGGTGAACAGACCCCGATCCGGGGACACCTGGCGCACGTCGCCGGTGAATAGATTGGCCAGGAACTTCTGGGCCTCCTCGCCCCTGACCTCGATCAATCCGTAGCGAGAAAGATCGGCCATGGCGTCGGCGCGGAGCGCTTGGCGTACCTCGGCAGGGGCCTTCCCGAAATCGACAACCCCCAAGGAATCGAGCCGCGCGCCACTCCGTGCGAGGAGCGTCCGCCACGTTTCCATGGGGTTCGAGGTGGCGTGGGCCCCGGCCGGATCGAGCGGGCTTTCGAAGCCTTGGGAACCTACCGCCATGCGACATCCTCCTCGGGACCGAAACAATTGGAATACTCGACGCAAGCCGCGCAGCTCGGAGAGCGGCAGACGAAAGCCCCTCCGCGTTCGCAGAGCTGTTTGTAGAAAAACTTCTTCCAGCGCATACCGCCGGTGTTCCGGGCGAACAGGCCGGGGAAATGCCGGGCCAGGAGATTCGACAGGGCTTGCCGGCCGGGAAGCCCGAGGTCCTGCCAGAGGTGGTCGTCGCCCAGGCAGCAGGCGGCGATGGCATGGGCCAGCCAGCGAGTCTCGCGGCTGCCGTCGCCGTGTTCCAGCAAGAGGCGAGTCAGATCGTCGAACTCGTCGGTCTCAAGGCGGCGGGCCATTTTGGAGGCTCGAGCGGCGGGAGTGAGATACGCCCCCCCGGCGCCGGGAAAATACCTATCCAATAGCGCGCCGAACTCGTCCGCGTCGAGCCCGAACCCCGGCCGGCCGGCCAGCCGCGACGAACTCCGCGCCAGTTCGATGGCGGAGGCGAGGGCGCGCGTCACGGGATCTTGCGGGTCAAGGGCGTGAGCCAGCAGGGGGCTGTCGTGGTCCGCCAGCGCGCCACCCGGGTCCATGGGCCGTGGAGCGACGGACGGGGGGCGGGGAGACAGGGACGCCGGCATCAGGCCGCCACCGCTTGGTGGGTGTAGCATTGCTTGGGGCAGATCTTGGCGCACGCCTCGCACCCGACGCAGTTTTCCACGTTGGCGATGGACATGACCTTCTTGTCGTATTCGTCCTCGTCATCCTCGTCGCTGCCCGCGAGCCTCACCATCTCTCCGTCTTCATTGATTCCGACCATTTCCAGGACCTCGCGGCCGCAAACCTTGTAGCAGCGTCCGCAGCCGATGCACTTTTCCTGGTCGATCTCGCCGACGAATTTGGGGGTCCATACCTTGCCCCCCGGCAGGGTTACCGTAAACGCGCTCATGGTGCTCTCCTAACCGCGGGAACCGGCGGCCTCCTTGCGGAAGGCGTCCAATTCAAGATAGGCCTGATACGTCTTCTCGGCGACTTCCCGGATCCGTTCCCAGCCGGTGGGCAGGTCCTCGGCCAGGTCGTGGAGATCCATCTTCAGGGCGGTCGCTTGAGCGTTCAATTTTTTCAGTTTGGCTTTTGCGTCTTCTGCGTCTGACATGGCTGCCTCATGGGTTTGTCTCGTAGTCGTAGGGTGGGCTAGCGTACTCGCGTAACCCACCTTCTCGCGGTGCCTAATCCGTCGTACCTTCGGTCTTAACCATAACGGGCCACTTCTGGGTAGCGGTTGATCATGTCGACCCCGGCCTGGACCAGCTTTTCGCCTTCCTCGGCGAGCTTTTCGAGGCTCGGAAAGCCGAACCTATGGACGTCGCGCAATTGCTTGTTCACCACGATCAGCCGCCCCGCGATCAGGACCATGCGGCCGAAGCCCTCGTGGTGCATCTTCATCATCGGCGTGACCATGACCCCGCCGGCCCTTTCGATGGAGAGCCCGACGGCGTTGTAGAACAACTCCAGCCGCCACAGGGTTTCGGGGTCGGGATCGCCGACGATGGGAATCTCCCGGCGCTTGGCCTTATCGAGAATATAGGGTTCGAGCAGTTCGGCATCGCTCTTGCCGTCCCAAGTGCCGTAGGAGTCCTGGGCCCGCCATTGCTTGATCAATTCCTTGACGAACCCCGATTCCAAGGGCGATGCGCGGCCCTCGGCGTTTGCCACTAATGCTTCAGCCATGTTTTAGTTCCTCTTCCTCAAGATCGAATTCACGGTCCTTGCCCCTGCCTTCCTTCGCCAATACCTTACGGAGCCAAGGCGGGGGATTGCCCTTCAAAACCTCCTGCAATTTCTCCAGGAGCTCCACGATCGGTTCCGGCTGGGGCACCTTCATGGGATGTATCCCGAGTGCCACGACCCGCGCCGCGCCGGAGCCGCCGATGGCCGCGACGTACAGAATGGCGCAATCCTTGATGGCCTCGAGCTTCGGGGCCAGCTTGTCCTCGTTGCCGTCTTCCTGCAGATCGCCCTCGAATTGCACGGCCTCGAGGAACCGGTAGCCCTCCGCCGACAATTCGTAGATGGCGATGTTCTTGGCCCAGCCGAAATGGGCGTCGACCCGTTGCAGGTCCTGGGTGGCGAATGCGATCTTCATGCTTCCTCCGCGATAAAACGATGCCTGTGATATGGCGTCCGGCTTAATGAGCCGCAATCGCCGTCGTGCCAGCATGGCCTTCCTCCTTGGGCAGCGCCCAGGTATCCGGGCGGGGTTCATGACCGTTGGCGATGAACAGGTTGGCGATCTCGAAAACGAGATCGCGGGTCCCGCGGTAGCCCACGATGGTCTGATGCGCGGCGCCGAGGCGGTCGAACATCGGAATGCCGATGCGGTAAAAGGGAATCTTGAGGCGCTCGGCGGCTTGCCGCCCGTGGGAATGGGTCATCAGAAGATCGCAGCCGGCGGCGCGCGCCTCGAGGTCCTCGAGGTCGCCGATCAGGACTTCCTTGGCCGGAATATGCTCCAAAAGCGGCGAGGCCGTGGTGGTCACCGCGGCTTTGACTTCCGCGCCGAGCTCGGTGGCCCACTGGCTCAAGGCCCAGAGGAGATCCGGCTCGGCGCCGAGGGCGATCTTCTTGCCGCCGAAATGAAAATGCCCGTCGAGCATGGCGTCGACCAGCTGGCCCCGCTGGCGGCGGATCTTCAGGGGCACGGGCCGGCCGCTGAGCTTCGCGCAGAGGCCGATGAAGCGGTCGTTCGGCTCGAGCCCCGTGAGCCTATCGAACAGGGTGTAGGGCACGCCGGTTTTCGCCTCGAGGGCGATCGCCGCGCTCCGCATCTGCTCGCCCACCGCGACGGTGTGGGCGGAGCGGCCCAGCCCTGCGATCTCCTCCAGGGAAATGCCGCCCAGAGTGGTTGGCGTGAAATCGTCCGGGATGTGGCCGTCCAGGGAGCCCGAGAGATCCGGCAGCACCAGGACTTCGAGGCCGAAGGCTTCGAGCACGTCGCGGAGCTCGTCGATGTCGCCGGGGGTGAGATGGGCGCCCGGCAGGAGGTTCACCCGGTTCGGCAGGCGTTCCGCATCAAGCGGCATCGGGTCGACCAACTGCTCGATGAGCCGGGTCACGGTCTTGGCCCAGCCGTCCTGGAAGGCGTCCTTGAAATCGGGCGTCGAGACGTAAACAAGGGCGATGTGATCCAGCTCGGGATGTTTTTCCCGGATCAGCTTGATGAAGCCCTCCACGTCGTCGCCCTTGGTTTCGGTGACCCCTGTCGACGAGATGCCGATGATCGAGGGCTTTTGCCGGCTCGCGATGGTCAAAACCGCCTGCTCCACGTTCTCGAATCCCCCGAGCACCGTCGCTACCTCGCTCATGGCGGTGGTTTGAAGGGGAATCGCCTCCTTGAAATGCCGGACGAAGAGGACCAGCCCGAAGGAGGTGCAGCCCTGCGAGCCGTGGAACAAAGGCATGCAGTTCTTGATGCCCATGAAGGCCAGGGCGCTGCCGATCGGCTGGCTCATCTTCAGGGGATTGACCGCGCAAGCTTTTTTGGGGGTGATTACGGTGGCCATGGGATGTCCTCAGGCGGCCTCTTGAGACCGTGGAGCCGCTTCGCCCGCGGCCGGATGCCAGTGGTCCTGGGTTTTAAGGATCTTGTCGAGCTTGCCCTTGCAGCCGCCGCAGCCGGTGCCCGCCAGGGTTTTTTCCGACACCGCCTCCGCCGAGGTCAGGCCGTGCTCGACGATGGCGTCCTCGATGATGCCCCGAGCCATGGATTTGCAGTTGCAAATGAGCGTGGACCGGCGCTTTTCCCGAGCCAGGGCCGGATCGGCCGCCAGTGCCGCCGTCTCGGCGGCGATGGCCGAATCGGCCACGTCTTCCCAGGTGGTTTCTTCCCAGGGAGCGCGCCTGCGCACCTGCTCCCAGACCGGGTTGTAGAGCGCCTTGTCGATTTCCTTGACCAGCTCGACCATGCCGACGTAGCCCATGTAGGCGTGATGGCGTTCCTGGTTGATGTCCAGCCACGGCATCTTGGCCTTGAGGGCGACGAACTGGGAGCGGCCACCCGAGAGCATGATGTCGGCCTTGGCCTCCTTCAGCATCCTGTACATCTCCCGAGGGGTCATGTCGTCGATCATGTGGGCGTCCTCGCCCATGAGCTCCTTGATCCGCTCCTTGTCTTCCTTGGTCGATTTCTTGACGCTGGTCCCGACCACCTCCATGCCGGCTTCCTGGAGCGCGGCCACCACCGACCAGGATTTCACCCCGCCGGTGATGAGCAGCACCTTCTTGCCGGTCAGGCGTTTCTTGTAGGACTCGATGCCGGCCCAGGCTCTGGCTTCCTCGCGGGCGATCAGGGCCTCGGTGCGGTCCATGAGCTCCGCCGGGGCGCCCCGCTCGATCAGGAGGCGCGAGATTTCCCGGAGCGCCTCGCTGGTGTCCCCGATGCCGTAGAAGGAACCTTCGAAGAAGGGAATGCCGTAGCGTTCCTCCATCTTACGGGCGATGTTGATCATGGACTTCGAGCACACCATCATGGCCGCCCGGGCCCGGTGGGAGGAGGCGAGGTCGCGGTATTTCGCGTCCCCGGAGATGCAGCACAGAATGCGGATACCCAGTTCGTCGAGCAGGGGCTTGACCTGCCAGAGCTCGCCCGAAAGGTTGTATTCGCCGATGATGTTGATGTCGTAGGGTGTGGTGTATTCGGGTTCCTCGGTGCCGATGACGTGGTCGAGGATGGCCTCGCCCGCCAGCTTGTTGCCGAGGTTCTTGGGACCCACGAAGCCGGGCGAATTGACCGGCACCACGGGTTTCCCGAATTTCTTCGAGGCCGCCTTGCACACCGCCTCGATGTCGTCGCCGATCATGGCCGGCACGCAGGTCTGATAGACGAACACCGCCGGCGGGTCGTACTTCTCGATGATCTCCTTGATGGAGTTGAACAGCCGCTTCTCGCCGCCGAACACCACGTCGGTCTCGTTGATGTCGGTGGTGAAGCCGGTGCGCCAGAGATTGGAGCCGGAGGATTTGGAACCGCGGTTGTCCCAGGAATTGCCCTCGCAGGCGATTGGCCCGTGCACCAGATGGGCCACGTCGGTGACGGGCTGGAGCGCGATCTTGGCGCCGTCGAAGGCGCAGCCGCCGGCGGCTCCCCCCGGCTGAAGCTGCTTGGTGCAGCCTTTCTTGCGCTCCTTTTCCGACTTCCCCTGGTTCTTCCCGCAGCCGGGCTCGTTGAAGACGTCTTGAATCTTGCTGGACAAACTGCTCATAGCTCACTCCGCTTCAAAGCGCCACCACGATGTCCTCTTCGCCGATGGCGTACTGGCAAGCCAGACGCCATAGCGGCCGGTGGGACGCCAGCACCGGGGAGGCGTACTGGTGCCGGGTCAGCCGCCCGCAGGCATATAGCGTTTCGCGCTCGACGCGACCCAAAAAAACCCCCGGCTCGCCGGTATCGGGGTTCACCACCGCCACCTTGACGGCGCACTGGCCGCACGTTCCGTCGCGGCACTCGCAAGGATGCCGGAGTCCTTGCCGCTCGATCAGATCCAAGAGGGTGTCCTCCCGTCCGCCGGGAAGAAGATCCACCTGAATGCGCTCCAGCGTGCCGTCGGGCTGGCGCGGCGCGAGAAAGGTGATCGAGGCCATGACCTGTGTTGCCCTCTTGGTCGGTGAGTTCAAAATACGGAGGTTGGCTTGGCCCTTGACCTCGAGCCAACCGCCCGCGCCTTAGCGGATGATGTCGAAGCTGTAATCGGTCTTGGCCGGCACGATGGTGTTCTTGTCGATCTCGTCGAAGATCTTGTCCAGGATCCACACCAAGACGTTCATCGCGCCCTGATAGCCCCACACCGGGTAACGATGATGGTGATGCCGGTCGAAGATGGGGAAGCCGATGCGGATCAAAGGCGTTCCGGTATCGCGCTCCAGGTACTTGCCGTAGGTGTTGCCGATCAGGAAGTCGACTGGCTCGGTGAAGAGGAGCGAGCGCATGTGCCAGAGGTCCTTGCCGGCATACACGTGGCAGTTCTTGCCGAAGGGGGAGGAGTCGAACAGTTCCTGCACCTTGGCCGCCCAGGCCTTGTTGCCGTTGGTGGCAAGGACATGGGTGGGCTCGGCGCCCAGCTCCAAAAGGAACCCGGCCAGCCCGAGGCACAGATCCGGATCGCCGTAGATGGCGAACTTCTGGCCATGGATGTGGGCCGTGGAGTCGGCGATGGCGTCCACCAGGCGGCCACGCTCTTTCTCCAAGGCTTCCGGAATCGGCTTGCCGGTAAGGCGGGAGATTTCCATCAGGAACTGGTCGGTCGCGGCCACCCCGATGGGATGGTTGAAGGCCACCGTTTCCTGGCCATGCTCGGCGATGAAGGGCAGGGTCTTCTCCGTGCAGTATTCCTGCATGGAAATGGTCGCCTTGGCGTTGAGGGCGTTGGCGGTGGCCTCCAGGGTGGTGCCGCCGTCGTACATGCGGAATTCGCCGTCGCAGGGGGTATCCCACACGTCGCTGTTGTCGCCGAGAATGGTGTAGTCGACGCTGAAAGCCTCGAAGATGCGCTTGATCTCGCGGAGGTTGCCGACGGTGTAGCCGTCGAAGCCGCCGATGAAGTTGATCGATTCGTTCGGAACCCGCGTCAGGGGCGCCTCGGTGCCGGCCTTGCCGTCCCAGAAGTGCCACAGGATGCCCTTCATGACGTTGTCGTAGCCGGTGACATGGCTGCCGACGAAGGCCGGGGTATGGGCGAACGGGACATTGAAGTCCTGCGGGATGCTGCCCTTCTCCTTCGCGGTCTTGATGAAGGCGTTGAGGTCGTCGCCGATCACCTCCGCCATGCAGGTGGTGGAGACCGAGATCATCTTGGGCTTGTACAGGTTGTAGGTATTGGCGAGTCCGTCGACCATGTTGGAGAGCCCGCCGAATACCGCCGCGTCCTCGGTCATGGAGGAGGACACGCAGGAGGACGGTTCCTTGAAATGGCGGCTGAAGTGGCTGCGGTAGTAGGCGACGCAGCCCTGGGAGCCGTGCACGAAGGGGATGGTGCCTTCGAAGCCCACGGCGGCGAACACCGCGCCCAAGGGTTGGCAGGCCTTGGCCGGATTGACCGTCAGGGCTTCCCGCTTGAAGTTCTTCTCGCGATATTCCCAGGTCTTGGCCCATTCCTTCACCTGTTCCACCTTGTCGGCGGACTCGGCGAACTCGAATTCCTTCTTTTTGTTCTCGAACAATTCCACGTATTCCGGCTCGCGGAACAGGTTGAAATGGTCGAGCACCTTTTCTGCATTCTGGCTCATGGTATTGCTCCGATGTAGGGTGGGTCAGGCAGGACTGCCTAATCCACCGTGGGTTTGGTGGGTTACGCTGCGCTAACCCACCCGATATTCAAATTTCTGGGTCAAACCGCCTTCTTCCAGGGGGTCTTGGTCAAACCCCAGACCGGATTGTTGATGGCCATGTCCATGTCCCTCGCGAAGATGGCGAAGCCGTCGTAGCCGTGATAGGGACCCGAGTAGTCCCAGGAGTGCATCTGCCGGAACGGCACGCCCATCTTCTGGAACACGTACTTTTCCTTGATGCCCGAGCCGACCAGATCCGGCTGGATGGCCTCGACGAACTTCTCGAACTCGTAGCCCGTCACGTCGTCGTAGATCAGGGTGCCGTCCTTGACGTAGTGGGTGGTGCGCTGATAGTCGTCGTTGTGGCCGAATTCGTAGCCGGTGCCGACGATCTCCATGCCGAGATCTTCATACGCGCCGATCACGTGGCGGGGCCTTAAGCCGCCCACGAACAGCATGACCTTCTTGCCCTCGAGGCGCGGGCGGTACTTGTCGATCACCGCCTGCATCAGGGGCTGGTACTTGGCGATGACGCGCTCGGCGCCTTCCTTGATCTTGTCGTCGAAGTAGCTCGCGATGGTGCGGAGGGATTCGGCGATCTTGGTGGGGCCGAAGAAGTTGTACTCCACCCACGGCACACCGTACTTCTCTTCCAGGTGGCGCGAGATGTAGTTCATCGAGCGGTAGCAGTGCAGCACGTTCAGCTTGGCCTTGGGGGTGTTCTCGAGTTCCGCGAGGGAGCCGTCGCCGGACCATTGGGCGATCACGCGGAGGCCCATTTCCTCCAGGAGAATCCGGGAGGACCAGGCGTCGCCGCCGATGTTGTAGTCGCCGATGATGGCGACGTCATAGGGCGTCGACTTGAATTCGGGATGCTTGTCGCCCGCCTTGTCGAACACCCAGTCGCGGATGGAGTCGTTGGCGATGTGGTGGCCCAGGGACTGGGAGACGCCGCGGAAACCCTCGCAACGCACCGGCACGATGGTCTTGCCGTCGTATTCCTTGGATTTCTTCTTGGAAACCGCCTCGATGTCGTCGCCGATGAGGCCGATGGGGCACTCGGATTGCACGGTGATGCCGTGGTTCAGCGGGAACAAATCCTGGATCTCGTCGATGATCTTCTCGAGCTTCTTGTCGCCGCCGAAGACGATGTCCTTCTCCTGGAAGTCGGAGGTGAACTGCATGGTGACGAAGGTGTCGATGCCGGTGGTGCCGATGTAGTAGTTGCGGCGCGAGGCCCAGGAGTACTGGCCGCAGCCGACGGGACCGTGGCTGATGTGGATCATGTCCTTGATGGGGCCCCAGACCACGCCCTTGGAGCCGGCGTAGGCGCAGCCGCGGATGGTCATAACCCCGGGAATGGACTTGACGTTGGACTTCACCCCGCAGTCGGACTTGCCTTCCTCGAAGGTGCCGAGGTGCTTGGCGCGCCGTTTCGCGGTCTTGTCCGGATAGACGTCCAGGACCTCCTTGATGAGAGCCTGGTTTCTCTCTTTGGTTTGTTCGACGGTGAGGCTCATTTCGCCCTCCTGATGCGGTCGGTTGATAGTGATGGGTTAAAAATCGGGGGCGGGTCGGCGCGAGGGACTTTGAATCCGCCGGGCGTTCCCGCGCCCCGCATCCCTTAGGCCGCGAGTTCCGACGCGGTCTTGCCGACCTGGGATTCGTCGATCTGCTTCATGATGCCGTGGGCCATCAAGAGATCTTCGAGCTCGTCCATGGTGATCGGGGTCGGGATGATGCCCTTGCCGGCGTTGGCGTGAATCTTCCGCGCCAGCTGACGGTACTCGTCGGCCTGCTTGGAGTCCGGCGCGTACTCCATGACCGTCATGCGGCGGAGTTCCGCGTGCTGGACGATGTTGTCGCGCGGCACGAAGTGGATGAGCTGGGTGCCGAGCTTGCCGGCCAGGGCTTCCGCGAGTTCCAGCTCCTTGTCGGTTTGCCGCTCGTTGCAGACCAGGCCGCCGAGGCGCACGCCGCCGGAGTTGGCGTACTTCAGAATGCCCTTGGAGATGTTGTTGGCCGCGTACATGGCCATCATCTCGCCGGACATGACGATGTAGATTTCCTGCGCCTTGTTCTCGCGGATGGGCATGGCGAAGCCGCCGCACACCACGTCGCCCAGAACGTCGTAGGAGACGTAGTCGATGTCCTCGTAGGCGCCTTCCTCCTCCAGGAAGTTGATGGAGGTGATGACGCCGCGGCCGGCGCAGCCGACGCCCGGCTCGGGGCCGCCTGATTCCACGCACTTGATGTCGCGGTAGCCGACCTTCATGACGTCCTCGATCTCCAGATCCTCGACGCTGCCGGCGGCGGCGGCGAGGCTCAGGATGGTGTCCTGGGCCTTGGCGTGCAGGATCAGGCGGGTGGAGTCGGCTTTCGGGTCGCAGCCGACGATCAGGATGCGCTGGCCCATTTCGGCCAGAGCCGCCAGGGTGTTCTGGGAAGTGGTGGATTTGCCGATGCCGCCCTTCCCGTAGAAAGCGATTTGTCTCAAGTCTGACATGGTGTGTCTCCGGTCGAGAAAACGAAATGAATCGAATAAAGTCTGGCCAGTACATTCCGCCGAAAGAAAAAAGTTGACTCGCAACCCGCGATCTTTTCTGTTTTTTCTTCTGCCGATCACCGTGTCTTTCGGCGAACGGACGAGCACTGCCCGAGAAGGGTCCAGCAACGACCGTGCCACACCCTGAAAATCGACTTAAATAATTGAGTTTAAAATAGAAATTTTTTGGATGGGGAAACCCGGCCAAATTTTTCCGGATGTCGCCAACCGAACAAAACCCGCCGGTTTGTCAGGAACGATACAAAGGCCTCGGGGTCCCTCGACAGCCGCGCGAAGCGAAGCAACTGGCCAAAAATCAGGGACTTGGAGGAAATTTCCCGCCTGACATGGCAATGGAATGGATATTGCTCAAAGTTGCGTAAAGGGAATCCAGCCCGCGCGGGGCCCAAGGCGCTTGGCCCAATGCCGCGTCCGGAATCCGCTTCGTGCTTGTCGTCGCTTCACTGAGGAATAGCCCATGCAGATCGGTGTAGATAGTGAAAGGGCCGTGGATAACCGGCGGGTGTTCGTCGTGGACAGCGACGAAATCACCAGCGCGGCCTTGCAGTTCATGCTCCATGACGAAATCGAGACCCACGAATTGGCCAGCCTCGACGCGGCTTACGCCAAGGCCAAGGATTGGAAGCCGGACGTGCTGCTGTTGGGGATAGGCATCGTGAAGGAGAGGGGCATCGAGATCCTGGCCGAGATCCGTTCCAAGATTGCCGACCTCAAGATCATTCTGGTGGCGGATTCCGCCACCGACCTCTTGGCCAGGGAATGTCTCCAGAACGGCGTCAATTCCATTCTGGCGAAACCCCTGACGATCGAGAAGGCGCGCCAGAAGGTCGACGCGCAGCTCGGGCGCAGGGTGAAACTGAGCATCCCGGTCCAGGTCGTGTGATGGAGCGGCTCAAGTCCCCGCCGGCCACGGCGGTCCCGCTCTCCACGGCGCCGGCCAATCCCCATTACCGGCGGATCGGTGGGGAAGGGGCCGTGCGCCGGCTGGTCGAGCGCTTTTATCAGCTGATGAACGAGCTGCCCGAGGCCCGGGCCATCCGCGCGATGCATCCCGAGGACCTCGCCTCGTCCCAGGAGAAGCTGTTTCTGTTTCTCTCCGGCTGGCTGGGCGGTCCGCCGTTGTACACGGAACGCTACGGCCCCCCGAGGCTCAGGCAAAAGCATCTGCCTTTCCCCATCGACGCCCCGGCGCGGGATGCCTGGATGGCCTGCATGCGCCAAGCGCTGGAAGAGCAGGTGAAAGATTCGGAGCTCCGGTCGCAGCTGACTGCGGCCTTTTTCAAAACCGCCGATTTTCTTCGCAATCAACCCTGAAGGAGTGTCATGACCACCATCGCCGAAACCCCGCTCGCCAGTCTGGACGCTGAAGGGCGGCTCCTATCCCCGGTTTTCAAGGGCTCCACCAAGCCGGGCTATTTCGGCTTCCGGGGCGAGATCGCCCTGAAGTTCGCCCAGCAATTCAGCGACGAGGCCCGGCCGCCGGAGATCCGCCTCGATCAAGTGATGATCGTCGCCAAGGCCGGCGAGCCGACCATCCCGTTTCTCGCCGGGGTGGCGCTGTCCCTGGAGCATTTGAGACTCCTGTGCGAGGTGTTGGGAGAGAAGCTATCGCCCGCCGGCAAGTATTTCTTCTTCGCCGGCAATCTGGACATCTCCAAGCGTTTTTCCATCGCCTACGGTGGAACCCGCTTCTGGGTGCTGCCCTTGGACGAGGCGACGGTGTACAACGAGCTGCGGGACTTGTTCAACATCGATCGGGGCGATCTGAAAAAACTCGACACCGCCGGGAAGCTCCAGATCGTCGCCGACGCCGCCGCCGATTTCACGGAGAAATTTCCCGAAATCAGTTTCGAGGAAGGCCTCAAGATCATGGGGCCGATCAAGGTTCCCGAGAACCGGCCGGTGTAGGGCTTGGCCGAGAGCCTTCGGGAGCGGGCGCGAGCGTGAGATCGCCGCCTGAAACCTGGACCCATCGGGCAAGGCTTCGAGCAACCGGCGGAGAAGGACCATGAACCCCCTCGATCTTTTGATTGAATTCGAAGGTTACTGGCGAGAAAGGAAGAAGCGCGGGATACCCGCGGCCTCCGGCCTCTATTGCGTTTACACCTGCATTTACAGCGGCAGGAAGGGGACCTGCTCGCCCCAGAAGCTAGTCTATATCGGCGCTTCGGAAAACGTCCGGGGCTGCCTCGCGGAGCACGTCCGGCAGGAGGCTTGGGAAGCTCATATCGATACCGGGGAAGAGCTTTGTTTCAGTTTCGCCAAGCTGGCGACGGAGGCGCTCGAACGCTGCGCGGCGGCGCTCATCTTCAAGCACAAGCCGCCGGAAAATACTCGCTACGTCCAGGCCTTTCCCTTCGGGCGGACCCGTCTCGCCGTGTCCGGCCAGGCCGGCTTTCTGGCGAAGTCGTTTACGGTGGAGCCGACCGAGCGCGGGAACGATCCATCGCGAGCCGAATACGGAGAAGGATGGCGGTGATCCTCTTTTACGAAAAACCCGGCTGCGCCAACAACACCCGGCAGAAGCGCCTGCTGATCGAGACCGGCCACGAGCTGATCGTCCGGGATCTCCTCGAAACCCGCTGGACGGCCGAGGGGCTGCGGGCCTTTTTTGGCGCCCGGCCAGTGACTGAATGGTTCAACCGGGCGGCGCCCCGGATCAAATCGGGCGAGATCGTGCCGGAAATGCTGGACGAACCGGAAGCGCTGGCGCTTATGCTGGCGGATCCGTTGTTGATCCGGCGGCCCTTGCTGCAAGTCGATGAGCGCCGCGAGGCGGGTTTCGAGAGCGAGCGCCTCCGGGACTGGCTTAGCCTGGCCCCCGAAGGCTCGAGCCTGGAGCGGTGCCGGCGCGCCGAGCCCTGCCCGGCCCCGGAGCCTCCCGGCGCGGACGATCGGCTCGGGAGCGCCAAAGCGCCCCCTTCCGCCTGATGGACCATCCCGACGAGCGAACCGCCGGGGCCGCCAAGGCTGCCGCCGCGCCCGGTGCCCTGGAAACGGTGCTGATCTATCACGAGCGCACCAAGCATCGCCTGGAGCGCTACGCGGCGGGACCCGAAACCCTGGACTGGTCCAGCCAGCCCGACCCGTTCCGCCGCTTCGAAGGCGCCCGGAGGATTCCCCTGCCTCTGGCGGGGGATCGCCTGACGACGCCCTATAGCGCGCTGTTCACGCCGGGCGCGGTGCCGCCCCGGGCCTTATCGCTGGAATCCATCGGCCTCTTGCTGGAACTGTCCCTGGGGCTCTCGGCCTGGAAGGCGTACGGGCCCGACCGCTGGGCCCTGCGCTGCAACCCCTCGAGCGGCAATTTGCATCCCACCGAAGCCTATCTCCTTTGCCGGGCGATTCCGGAGATCGCGGACGGGGTATATCACTATCTCAGCCGGGACCATGTCCTGGAAGAGCGCGGCCGGTTCGCCGAACGGCCGTCCGCCACCGCTCCGCGCCTGCAGGTGGCCCTGAGCTCGATCCATTGGCGGGAGGCCTGGAAATACGGGGAGCGTGCCTTTCGCTATTGCCAGCTGGATATCGGCCATGCGCTCGGCGCCCTGCGCTACGCCGCCGCCGCTCTCGGCTGGCGGTCGCGGTGGGTGAGCGGCGTGGGTTCTTCGGAATTGGCTGCCGGTTTCGGACTCGACCGGATCGAGGATTTCTCCGGGGCCGAGCCGGAGGAGCCGGAGCTTTTGCTCGAGATAACGGCCGATTCCTGGGCTCCAAAGGGCGATCCGGCCGCGCCGGTTCCGGCGGGAAGCGCCTGGAGCGGGCGGGCCAACCGGCTCGATCCCCATCCCATGTACCGCTGGCCGATCATCGACGAGGTCGCGGAAGCCACCCGAATGCCAGCCTCGGACTTTGGGCTTGCCGCCATCGATCGCTATCCGCCCCGAGTGGTCGATTCCGCCGAGCCGGCCGCCGCTCTCATCCGGCAAAGGCGCAGCGCCCAAGGCTTCGACCGGCGGGGGATGCTCGGCGCCGCCGATTTCTACGGGCTGCTGGATGCTCTGCTGCCCCGGCCCGAGCCACCCTGGGATATCGGGCGCCTTATCCCTCGCCTGCACCCCGTGCTCTTCGTGCATCGCGTGGCGGGACTTTCACCCGGGCTCTATATCCTGCCCCGGCGCGCGGCGATCCAGGACGGTCTCAAAGCCGCCCTCCGCAGCGGGTTTAGCTGGACCAAGCCGGCGGGTTGCCCGGACCATCTGCCCTTGTTCCGGCTCGCGGAGGTCGATTGCCGCCCACTGGCCAGGACCCTTCATTGCCATCAGGCGATCGGCGCGGACGGCGTCCTCGCCCTGGGGATGCTGGCGGAGTTCGAGGCCACCCTCGCCGCCGCCCCGTGGCGATATCGTCAGCTGCACTGGGAGGCGGGCCTCTTGGGCCAGGCACTCTATCTCGAGGCCGAGGCCATGGGCCTTCGGGGCACCGGGATCGGCTGCTATTTCGACGATCTCTTCCACGAACTGCTCGGGCTGTCCGGCCGGGCCTTTCAGTCCCTGTATCACTTCACCGTGGGCTTTCCGCTGGACGACTCGCGGATCCTCACCTCGCCGCCCTATGCCGGGCGCGGCCCGGACTGATCCCATGCGCCTCGCGTCAACCCTTTGGAATTTCGAGGAGATGCCATGACCGCGCAAACCGCCTGGCGGCGGGTGAACGTCGCCGAAGCCAAAGCCTTGCTGCAAAAGGGGGACTTGCTGGTTTTCGATGCGCGCGACCCGGCCTCGTTCGCCGCTGGACGCATCGGGGAGGCCCAGCCTCTGTCGGACGCCAACCTGGAGCGGGTGCTCCTCGGAACGCCCAAGTCGCGGCCGGTGCTGGTCTACTGCTATCACGGCAACGCCAGCCAAACCTACGCCCAGATGTTCTCGGACTTCGGCTTCAAGACCGTGTACGACCTCGTCGGCGGCTACGAAGCCTGGCGCGCCGCCGTACCGGCGTCGGGTTCGGAAGGCTTGGACCCGGCCCTGCGCCGCTGGCTGAGGGATCAGGGCTTTCCGGGCGACGAGCGCGGG
>CADDYU010000064.1 GCA_902810705.1 Methylococcaceae bacterium | reverse complement strand
CGAATGGGCAGGTCGGGCCGGTAGCCATCCGTACGAGGGAGCTCGGAATGGGCTTGCGGCGACTCCGGCCCGCGCGGCTCGTGCGACGCTTGGGCTCAAATCGCCGTCATGGCGATGGGTTGGCGAAAGAGTGCAGCCCTAGATCCGGACTTTGGTGAGGCCGTCGTCTCGATCCCTGATGGAATGAGCCGACCGAACTCTACACAACAGCTCGCGCTTGAGGCGCTTTGGGCCTATCAGGTTGATTCGGTCCCGGTCTGCCCAGCGTTGCCATCACCCTGGGATGCCCGACTCGGTGGAGGAACTCCCCGGTTGAATGTCAGGTGAAGTGAATGGGCTGCCCGGCGGATTCACACCGGAGCACTCGCCAGGCGAGTCCGGGTCGATACCCTGCCTCGCCGGTCAGCAAGGCCCAGACGATCCGGGCATTCTTGTTGGCCAGGGCCACCGCCTCCGAGAATCGCCTCCGCATCGGTCTTTGCGTCTTCACGTACGGTTTCACGAACCGCGGCGCCATCAACTTCACCGTGTGGCCGAGCGCCGCCAGCTTCCGGGCCTAGGAGTGGGCTCCGCCGCACGCTTCCATGCCCACCAGACAGGGTTCCAGGCAGGTTGGCAAAGAACGCTTGAAATACGCGCTTCGCCAAGTCCAGGCCAATCGTCATACTCTTCATCGGTGGTCGCCCTCTTCGTTGCGTGGATACGTTGCAGTTCCACTCTCTGGCACAGCGATGCCGTTTTAAGGAAAGGGCGGCCATCCCATTAAGAGGGCTCTTAATCAGGTAAGTGCCGGTAGCTCTCCTCGCCGAATCAACTAGAACGAGGCCGCAGCCTGAATACAACCGTCTCCCTGTCCTTCTAACAGGTCTAATTAAGACCTCTAGGAGATCCTTCGTTCGGTGGGAAAAACTTCCTGAAGCCTTCGCTATATTACATCTCGCCTACGGTATTCTTAGGGCAGGTAACTCGCTTGTTTGGGAGTTCTTTTTATAATGGGGCATCGATACCGAAAAGCGACATCGGCAGCGGATGTCATGGAACAACAGTCAGGCGCCGCTGGAGAGGACCGAGCCCGATTCAAGGGCGCTGGGTTTTCCAGACTCAGGAGATGGATGCCCTCTCTAGGCAGTCTGGTGAACGGCACCGCGGCTCGTCGCCTCGTCTGGTCGGTTTTCGCGGCAGGCATGGCTTATATCGTGCTACCACAGCCTATTCCCGGCGAGACCCGGATTCTCGCAGCATGGGATATGTTGATCGTCTCCTTTCTCGGGCTGGCTTACGCCAAGATCTTGCCTTTGAGCCCCGATGAAACCGGCCGCAGCGTGAGGCCACAGGACCAAAGCGTTCCCATTATCTTGCTGCTCGTCATCCTGGCGGTTGGCACGAGCCTTTTTGCCATCGGCTTCATGCTAGCGCATCGGCAAGAGTTGCCCGTCGAAGCACGGGTTTGGTTTGTGTTGCTATCCGGCATCGCGATTATTGGCTCATGGCTGATGACTCATACTATGTTCGCGCTCCATTATGCTCACCGTTATTACGGAGATAAGTACGAGCCTCTAGGTGTAGTGGACGAAGGGCTGTCATTTCCGGGCGGCAGCGCTCCGGACTACATGGATTTCGTGTATTTCGCCTTTATCATCGGAATGACCGCGCAGGTTTCCGATGTCCAGATCACGTCGCGCGAAATGCGCCGCTTGGTCTTGCTGCACAGCCTCCTATCTTTTGCCTTTTATACGGGCATTCTCGCTCTCACCGTCAACGTGATGGCTGACATTTTATGATTTGAGCTTGACCGCCACTCGTAACGCCAAGGCCGATTGAGTCGCATTTTTTGCGTACCTTTTAGGACTTCGCAGTCAGCAAGCTGAAGAACGGCTGACGCTGATGCGGACAAACCTCGCCGCAGGTCCTGAAGACGAAAAGGAATTTCTGAGCGAAGAAACTTTCCGTTTATTCCGGCATGACCGCCGGTTTCGGGGTTGAAACCGCGCGCTGGGATATGGCAATCCCGCTCATCGATCCGCTTCAGAAGAACGCCGTGCCTTGTAGACACGAACGAAACCGGACTGCCCAACCATTTGCTCAACCTGGATGCGCTAAACAGCGGTGCGCCAATTAGCTTGTCTTGTGGAAGTCCCTGAAATATATCTTGCCGATTTACGCGGACGAACCTCGTTAAATGGCCCAGAGGTTTAGGCTTGCTCTAACTTAGGGGCCAGTTTACTGAACGATTATTGGGCACCCGCTATTTTCAAATCGGCGATGACGCAATTCACACGCTTGACTTGCTTACTCTTGAAGCCAATAGGCACAGCCTTGAAAGTTCTGGTTTGGACCGGCTCTATCGATTCTGCTAACACCGTTTTTGCAGCCTCCAGAAAATCGAGAGTCCCAGAATATTGGGAACATACGACCTCAATCTCGTCGATCCGAACTTTGTTAGTATTCAAAATGGTTAGATCGAACAGCATTTCACTTCGGTCCGGATCCACTTTCCAGGCGAAGTGCCTAAGCTTAACGCCAAGCATCGCCTCCCGTTTTACCTGGGAGCTTGGCGGAACTTCGCGCGGTGTGGGTAAACTCTGAGCGGGAGGGGAGCCTCCCACCTCAGACGAAGGCGACTGAACCGATGGCGGCCATGGAGTTTCCTTAGCAGGGGATTGTTCAGGAAATTGAGATGTTTCGGGGAGGGGAGGCGCCTCGGCAGGAGGTTTCGGCAAGATCGCATCAGGCGCTCGAGTTTGTGCCATGGCAGGCGCCGCCGCGGTTTCGTCAGGGTTGAGCCGAGTTTTGGCGAAATGGGTACCGAGCCACCAACCTCCGCCAATTACAACGAGGCTACTGAGCAAGACAAATCCAAAGCGGACGAATCTCATCATCTGAGGCTCGGGGTTTGTCCCTATCTCTTTTTCGAGAGATTTGTCATCCTCCTGACCCGACTGGTCAAGCACGTTTGACGCCGGGTTTAAGCTGTCCCTCTCGGCGGAAGCCAAGATCGATTCTAGAGCGTCCACGTCCGACTCAGACGTTGCGGCAAGGCGAAAACTTGAGGCTGCTGGAGATACCTCTTTAATGTAGAGTGGAGTAGCCGCCGGGGACACTCGCTCGGAATGAGGAAGCTTCAAGTCTTTTGGAGTTTCCGGCAAGGCGTCTCGAAACGCCAGGCAAGCATCACCGAAATGCCGTAAGACTTCTTGCGAAAACATCTTGTATAAAGCAAGCTTAATTCGGCCGTGAACAGGAACCTCGATTTGTTGAAGAACAACGCCAAAAACTGAAAACAATTTGGCGGGCGTCCAAGGCGGTCGAAAATCTTCGACTGGCTGATTGACAAGTTTCACGTAAGTCTTGGTAAGCGCTAAAATCATGCTGCCGTGACTGGTTTCAATGCTCCGAATGGTCCTTGCTACAAACTCCTGCACTTCGGCATCATTATCAACTCGATAGAAAAGCTTGGATTGGCGTTCCCTTGAACGAAGATCTGTAACATCCGAGTTATTGGCTTGCTCCACCATGCTCCAGAAGTCGCGCATAAGCTCATCCTGAAACACGTCCGCCAATTCGGACGCCCTTGCCACGAGATCTTGCAAGACATCGGCGAGATGGGCTCTTAGGGTTGGATCAAATCCTTCTTTTAAAGCCGTGACGTAGATCGTATAAGCCCCTGTCAGCATGGACTGAAAGTGTTCCTGCATCTTCTCCACAAAAGTGGAGCGATAAAGCCCCGCCAGAACCCGCGTCGACGATTCCTGCGTGGCTAAGAGATCCTGGGCTCCCGAATTCTTCATCCAAAAAATCCAATCTAAACCTTCGACGGCAAATGCGGTAACGAGACCCGATCAGGCTTTCACGAGTCTTCAGCCGGGCGAAGGCTATTCCTCGATGCCTTTGATCCCAACTTCAAAAGACAGTACTACATTAAGTAAAGCCTTTTTCAAGTTCCACCTCGAGATTAGTATTCTGAGGGTTTTAATAGCTATTTTAGCCCTCAAGACTTGGTTTAAGTTAGGGCTTATGATAATCAAGAATAAAAATATTTCGCTATCGCCTTTATACTAATTTAGTTTATTTCTCACCACCGATACATTTTCGCAAAGTGATTCACAAAAACGAACCATTCGGGATACCTAAAGAGACGATTGCCGGTGATACGGCCCCGCTCAATCGTCGCTCCATACGCAGCTATTCTCTACGCCAAGGACGGCTCACCTCGGCACAATCCAAAGCTCTGGAAACCCTATGGCCAGAATTTGGCCTCGATCTCAGCCAGCCGTTCAATGCGCTTGACGCTTTCGGCCGCGAGGCGCCCGTCGTCGCAGAGATTGGTTTCGGTAATGGAGACGCCTTGGCCCAAATGGCCTCCAGCGCGCCTGATCGGAACTTTTTAGGGATAGAGGTGCATCGGCCGGGTATTGGGCATTTATTACTCCAGTTAAAAGCGCACAATCTTAATAATGTGCGCATTTATTGGGCCGACGCGACCGAAGTCTTGGCGCAAAACGTTGCGGATTCTAGTCTGGCTGGCATTTGTTTGTTTTTTCCTGACCCCTGGCCTAAAAAGCGCCATCACAAGCGCCGCTTAGTAAATCCGGATTTCATTGAGTTAGTAGCTAGAAAGCTAAAATCGGGTGGTTTTTTTCATGCCGCAACAGACTGGGAGGATTATGCGCAATCTATGTTGAACATTTTGCAGCACTGCCCTGAACTGGAAAACAAGAGCAAAGAAAATGCCTACGCGCCACGTCCTTCATATCGCCCTTTGACTAAATTCGAATCCCGAGGACAACGATTAGGGCATGGCGTATGGGACTTGATCTTCAATCGGCGTTGAAGCTCCGAGAATCAGTTCACCATAGCCCAAGGCAGCATGGCTCACCGCATTGCCGCCCTTATCTCAAGTTAGAGTCCCTTCGGAATAGCATTTAACCACTATTCTGAAGCACCACCGCCGCAATTTATCCAACCCCCCTCATGTGAGGCTCTTCAGACCTATGGCAATGACCCTAACCCGGTATCAACGCCGGCAAATGCTTCGGCGAGAGAATCTTGAAACGCTTGTCGCGACTGTTCTCGCCAGCCAGTAGGATAACGTCCCGCCGAGCCACTCCAAACACTTCGGCAAGGAACGAGATTAAGTGCCGATTGGCCTTGCCATCGACCGGCGGCGAGGAAATCCTGATTTTTAAACGGGAGCCGTGAAACCCAACGACTTCATTCTTGGCGGCGCGGGGCTGGACATGGACATCCAATATCAAATCAGTTCCGTTCCAGACGACTTGAGGTTCCATTCAACTCAATAGTGCGGCAAGCTGCTGTAATGGAGGTATAAGCAACATTTTAGCCAATGGGATGCCAATCAAGGGAATGAGCGGCGAAAGATCGACCGCACCGATCGGCGGAAGCAGGCGCCGGCTGGCACGCAGCAAAGGCTCGGTCAGGCTGTACAGCAAGGAGGTGGCTGGATTGTAGACACCAGGTGCCACCCAACTTAACACGGCGCGAATGCCGATGGCAAAAAAATAAAGATTCAAAATCAAGTCCAGCAATTGCCAGAAAGTCCAAACCAACAAGGCCAGGAACGTGGTATTAGTGTCCCTAAGCCAAAAGATAAGGTAACCATCCAGCATCTGTAATCCGAACATCAGGGCTAAGGAGGCTGTATCGACCCGCCCGATGGAGGGAATGAAGCGCCGCAGCAGCCTTAAAGGCGGATGAGTGATCTTGATCAGAAACTGTGAGATGGGATTGTAGTAATCGGCATCGACCCATTGGAACAAAAAGCGCAGCAACAGCGCGAAGATATAAAGGCTGAACAGGGTGTCAATCAGGAAAATCGCCGGATCGACCAAGTATTCCGCCGACATCATCAGCCTCCGAGTTGCTCGGACAACTCGCCGGCACGTCGTGCCGCTGCTCCCATGGCCTGCCGAACTAGGTCGCGGAACCCGCCGCGCTCGAAAGCCGCGACCGCTTGTTCCGTCGTTCCCCCGGGCGAAGTGACTCGACATCGGAGAACGGCGGGCGGCTCCTCCGATTCTATGGCAATGCGGCCAGCCCCCAGAGCGGTCTGCTGCGTGAGCAGACGCGCTGCCTCCCGTTCCAGGCCCAGTTCCACCGCAGCCTCTTCCATGGCTTCCATCAGCATGAAGAAGTACGCCGGACCGCTGCCGGACAAGGCCGTTACGGTGTCCAGCAGCGGCTCGCTGGATACCCAGACAGTCAAGCCCACCGAGCGCATGATGGCCTCGGCTTGATTTCTCTGTTCTGGCGTAGCCTTTTCATTGGCGTGCAAAGCCGTGGCGCCCGTTTTTACCAAGGCCGGGGTATTGGGCATGCAGCGCACGATGGCCGCGCCGCCGCCCACCCAATGGTCAAGCGCGGCCTCGGTGATGCCGGCCGCGATGCTGATCAGCACGGGTGAGTGTTCTTGGATCGGGTTTGCCAGTTCCACGGCTACCGATTGCATGACCTGCGGCTTCACCGCCAACACGAGCACTTGGGCGCGCGCCGCAATGGCCCGGTTGTCCGTGCTGGTATGCACACCGAAGCGGTAAGCCAAATCCTTAAGTTTCATCTCATCGACATCTGACACCCAGATGTCCTGAGGCGGATAGCTATCCGAAATCAAGCCTCCGATCAGGCTACTGGCCATGTTTCCGGCACCGATAAAGCCAAGAGTTTGTTGTTTCATCTCACTCGTCTCAGAAACCGCCTGTTACATTTCCGCTATTCTAACCCAGGCCACGCGCCTCTCGTGAACCCACGATGCATTCAGCCTGGCCGGGGACCGAAGATGGCGGTTCCAACGCGGACCCGGGTAGCCCCTTCCAAGATGGCGGCTTCCAAGTCTTCGGACATCCCCATGGAAAGGGTATCTAGTTCTAAATTCGAGAGTTGCTCCTGAGCCCGCCGCAAAGCTCTGAAATTTGTCCGCTGCTGTTCGACATCCTCGGTAGGCGCCGGAATCGCCATGAGTCCACGGAGCCTTAGCCTAGGCAGTTTCGAGACCGCCTCGGCTAAAGCCGCGAGATCGTCCACGGCAACTCCTCCTTTGCTGGACTCTCCGCTGATATTCACCTGAAGACAGATATTGAGCGGCGGAAAATCCAGCGGACGCTGCTCGCTCAAACGCTCAGCGATTTTAAGGCGATCGACGCTATGCACCCAGGCAAAGCGGTTCGCGATCGCTTTCGTTTTGTTGGATTGAATGGGGCCTATGAAGTGCCAGCCGATATCGAAGTGCGCCAACCGATCCTGCTTCGCCAAGGCTTCCTGAAGGTAATTTTCTCCAAACTCCCGTTGACCTTGCCTATAAGCGGCAATTAAGGCTTCGACAGGCTGGCTCTTGCTCACGGCAATCAGCCGGACCGAGCCATCCTCCCGGCCGGCGGTCCGCTCGGCCGCCCGAATCCGCCGCCATACGGCGGCCAATCGCTCTGCAATCGATCCTGTCATCCTAAATGTAGTGAGGTCTTTGACTATACTTGGGCAGTACGAAAGGTTAGCCGCTGACTGACGGCTTCACAACGTGCACGCTGAAGGACTCTCATGGATATCGCCGAGTTGCTGGCTTTTTCCGTCAAAAACAACGCTTCCGACTTGCACCTGTCCTCGGGTCTCCCGCCGATGATCCGGGTGGATGGTGACATCCGCCGCATCAATGTGCCGGCTCTTGACCATAAGGAAGTGCATGCGCTCGTCTACGACATCATGAACGACAAACAGCGGCGCGATTATGAGGAATTCCTCGAATGCGACTTCTCCTTCGAGCTGCCCGGCGTAGCCCGTTTCCGGGTCAATGCGTTCAATCAGGACCGTGGCTCGGCGGCGGTGTTCCGCACCATCCCGTCCAAGATCAAGACGCTGGAAGAACTCTCCTGCCCGCGGTTTTTCCAGGAGGTAACCCGTCATCCGCGCGGCCTTGTCGTCGTTACCGGCCCTACCGGCTCGGGCAAGTCGACCACGCTGGCGGCCATGATCGACTATATCAATTCCAACGATTATTCCCATATCCTGACGATCGAGGATCCCATCGAATTCGTCCACCAGAGCAAGAAATCCCTCATCAATCAGCGCGAAGTCCACCGCGACACCCTGGGGTTCAACGAGGCACTCCGTTCAGCCCTTCGCGAGGACCCCGACGTCATCCTGGTGGGCGAAATGCGCGACCTGGAAACCATTCGGCTGGCCCTGACCGCCGCGGAGACCGGCCACTTGGTGTTCGGCACCTTGCATACCAGTTCGGCGGCGAAAACCATCGACCGCATCATCGACGTATTTCCCGCCGCGGAAAAGGGCGTGATCCGCTCGATGTTGTCGGAGTCGCTGCAAGCCGTCATTACGCAGGCACTTCTGAAAAAGAACGGCGGCGGCCGCACTGCGGCCTGGGAAATCATGGTCGGCACGCCGGCCATCCGTAACCTGATCCGGGAAGATAAGGTGGCGCAAATGTATTCGGCCATACAAACCGGCCGCAAGGATGGCATGCAGACGCTCGATCAGCATCTTCAGGAATTGGTCGAGAAGGGCATCGTTTCCCGTCAAGCCGCCCGCGCCAAGGCGGTCAATAAAACGCTTTTCTAAGCATCGGACGAAGAAGCGACCATGGAATTCGAATCCCTGCTCAGATTGATGACGCACAAAAAGGCATCCGACCTGTTCATTACTACCCATAGGCCGCCCTGCCTCAAGATCGAAGGCCAGATCCAACCCATTTCCAACACAATCCTGACCCGGGAACAGGCCCGTCAGATCGTCGTCGGCGTGATGAATCAACGCCAGCGGAATGAATTCGAGAGCACCAAAGAGTGCAATTTCGCGATTTCCGCGGAAGGACTCGGACGTTTCCGGGTCAGCGCCTTCATGCAGCGGGATAGCGCCGGAATGGTGTTGCGTCGCATTCAAACGGAGATTCCCACGACGGAATCGCTGCATTTGCCACCGATCCTGAACGAACTGGCCATGACCAAGCGCGGCCTGATCCTGTTCGTGGGCGCCACCGGCACCGGGAAATCGAGCTCGCTCGCGGCCATGATCAAATATCGGAACGAGCATTCCTCGGGCCACATCATCACCATCGAGGATCCCCTGGAATTCGTGCATCCCCATGCCGGTTGCATCATCACGCAACGCGAGGTCGGCATTGATACCGAATCCTACGAAGTCGCCCTGAAGAATACGCTGCGTCAGGCTCCGGATGTGATTCTAATCGGCGAGATTCGGACCCGCGAGACCATGCAGCACGCGATCACTTTCGCCGAGACGGGGCATTTGTGCCTGAGCACCCTGCATGCCAACACCGCTAACCAAGCCATCGACCGGATTCTGCATTTTTTCCCAGAGGACATGTACCCGCAGCTATTCATGGATTTGTCCCTGAATCTTAAGGCCATCGTCGCCCAGCAACTGATTCGCCGCGCCGACGGCAAGGGGCGCTTTCCAGCCGTGGAAATTCTCATCAATACCCCTTTGGCCTCCGATCTCATCCGCAAGGGCGAGATTCATAAGCTTAAGGATCTGATGAAAAATTCCCGCGAGCAGGGTATGCAGACTTTTGATCAATGCCTCTATGATCTTTATAAGGACGGAAAAATCACTTACGAAGACGCCCTATACGCCGCCGACTCGAAGAACGAAGTCCGCCTGATGATTAAGCTTAACGAGCAAGGCAGCATCGACCAATACACCTCGCGTTCGGATAACATGTTCATAGTCGATGACCATTAGGCCATCGGCTTCTTCCAACGCATGACCGCCCTCCCCTCTCTTGAACGCTTGAGCGCCACCGTATTCCCCCGCCAAAACTTATCCCGGCATCCGGAGCAGTATTCAGTATAATGCCCGCAAATCCGGCACCCCCTTCCCAAGGCATGGCCGGCGCCGTCATTCGGGCGACCAAACGGAGCTACGGGAAGGCTCGATTCTTCATTCATCTTCTTCATCTAGCAAAGTGATTTCTGAAGACATGAACTGGATCGTTCTCGGCGGGATCGCAGCGCTTGTGGGCATGACATGGGCCATCCGGATGCGGCCGATCCGACGTGGGAGAGCAGCACGCTCCGCTTATCAGAAGCAGGATTTTCTGCTGTCTCCCGAAGAACGGCTGTTCTTCGCGTCCCTAAAACAAGCGGTCGGGGACCAGTACGAGATTTTCAGCAGAATTCAGGCTCGAGATGTCATGTCCCTGCGTTCCGGATCGAGCCGCGCGAATGCCCGCGATGGGCATGAAGCCTTCGAAGCGCAAAGCTTCACGTTTGTCCTCTGCCACCGAGCCGATCTCTCTATCGCCTGCGCGTTGCAGTTGAGCGAGCGTTCGGGAGGAGGAAAACGCTCCGACCCGTCAGGAGAACTATTGAAATCCATTTGCAGCACGGCCGGACTGCCGCTCGTGATCTTCGAATCCGACTCCCGGTATGATGCGAGCGAAATCCAGAGCGCCATTGCATCCGCCGTCCGGAAGGAGCCGCTATATCTCGCCGAAGTGGACGGACGCAAGGAGCCGCGGATTTCGGGATTGGAAAATTTCGAGCTGTAAACGGTCATGTTTACCATGTACGGCCTCAAGAATTGCGATACCTGCCGGAAAGCCCAAGCCTGGCTGGCCCGGCGAGGGGGGGTTTACCAATTCCATGACTTCCGCGCCCATGGGCTAAACGCGGAGCTGCTGGAGCGCCTGGAAGCCAATCTAGGCTGGGAAACCCTGCTGAATCGCCGCAGCACTACTTGGCGCGAACTCCCCGAATTCGAGCGGAGCGACCTGAACCGAGACAAGGCCTTGGCTCTGATGCTGGCCCATCCAGTTCTGATCAAGCGTCCCATTCTCACCCTCGGCGATCGGGTACTCGTCGGCTTTTCCGCTACCCAGTATGCTCGGGAAATATGAGCGAAACCTTCGAGTTAACCGTTGATTTGATCCGTCGCCGATCGGTGACGCCTGAGGATGCCGGCTGTATGGAATTGATCGCGGCCCAATTGGAGCCTTATGGCTTCAGGAGCGAACGGCTCGACTTCGGCGACACCCGAAACCTTTGGCTCCGTCGCGGCACGGCGTCTCCCTTGCTCGTATTCCTGGGCCATACCGACGTCGTGCCGCCTGGTCCCCTGAGCGATTGGAACTCGCCGCCGTTCGAGCCGACTCTCCGGGACGGACTCCTGTACGGACGCGGCGCCGCCGACATGAAGAGTGGAGTGGCCGCGATGGCCACGGCTTTAAAACGGTTCGCCGCCGCCTTTCCCCATCATCAGGGCTCGGCGGCCCTGCTGCTCACTAGCGACGAGGAGGGCACGGCGATCAATGGCGTAGCCAAGGTGATCGAAGTATTCGAATCCCGTGGCGACCGAATCGACTGGTGCGTCATCGGCGAACCTTCCAGCGCTGAGCGACTGGGCGATGTGATACGGGTTGGTCGGCGCGGCTCCCTATGCGGCGCGTTGAGGGTCTTTGGCGTGCAGGGCCATGTGGCTTATCCGAACCAAGCCGACAATCCCATTCATCGTTTCGCCCCGGCCTTGAAGGAACTTATCACCGAAGTCTGGGATGAGGGCAACGAGTTTTTTCCCCCGACCAGCTTTCAAGTTTCCAACATTCAAGCCGGCACCGGAGCGGAAAACGTAATCCCGGGGCAGTTGGAGGCACTGTTCAATTTCCGCTTCTCGACCACTGTAACCGCCGATGACATCAAGCGAAGAGTTCACGCCATTCTGGACCGGCATGGCTTAAGGTACGAGCTGGCTTGGCGCCTTTCCGGCGCACCGTTCCTCACCACCGGGAACGAACTGATCGAAGCCTGCCAGTCCGCCCTAGAAACCGTGATCGGCGCGCGCGCCAAAACCGATACTGGGGGTGGGACCTCGGATGGGCGTTTTGTGGCCCCGACCGGTGCGCAGGTGGTAGAAATCGGTCCCTTAAATGGAACCATTCACAAGGCTAACGAATGCGTGAGCGCGAAAGACATTGATAGCTTGTCGGCCGTCTACGAGCGGATTTTAATTAACCTGCTCGTTTCCTAGTTGAAGAGCTGTAAACAGCAGAAGGGTACGACCATGCATGCAGAAACCGTTTCCCCCCTAGTCAACGCTCAATGGCTGGCTGATCGCTTAAATTCTCCCGAAGTTGTGGTGCTCGATGCCACCTTCTTCCCGCCCCCTCAAGAGCGCGACGCTGCGAAGGAATATCTGGACGCCCACATTCCAGGCGCGCGATTTTTTGATATCGATGCGATCGCCGATCACGAGAGCCCGTTGCCCCACATGCTGCCTTCCGAGGTCTTGTTCGCCGAATCCGTAGGTCGGCTCGGCATCGATAACCGTACCCAAGTGGTGGTTTACGACAACAATAGCTTCATGGCCTCGGCGCGGGTCTGGTGGACCTTTCGCGTGTTCGGTCATGAGCGGATCGTGGTTCTGGATGGCGGTCTCGCCGACTGGCGGGCCCAAGGGTTCGCGACTGAGTCCGGGCCGGTGTCCGCCGCGCCGCGCGAGTTTACTGCCACTTTTCATCCGGCCTTAGTTCGCCGCCTGGACGAAATGCAAATCCTCCTGAATGATCCTTCAGTGCAGATTCTCGATGCCCGCTCTCCAGGCCGCTTCGCCGGAGTCGAAGCGGAACCTCGGCCCGGTCTGCGCTCCGGGCATATTCCAGGCAGCAAAAACCTCTTCTTTAAGCGCCTCGTGGACGAGCAAACTCAACGTCTTAAACCCATTTCCGAATTGGCGCGGGAATTTCAGAATGCCGATGTTGATCTTCGCCGACCTGTGGTCACCACCTGTGGCACCGGCGTTACCGCATCGGTGCTGGCCTTGGGTCTTTATTGCCTAGGCAACGAGTATGCCGCCGTATACGATGGCTCATGGACCGAATGGGGCAGCCGCGCCGATACTCCGGTGAGCACGGGTTAATGCCGTGAGAAAGAAGCGGTTGGCCGCCATAAATCTGAGTGTTTTGATCAATTAGAGACATTTGCCATAATACCCGGCCGGCTTTCATCCCGAGATAATGCGCGACACCAGCGACATGGCCAAAAGACCGCCTCCCTTCGAAGAATCCCTGAACGAACTGGAGCAGCTGGTCGAGCGTATGGAACAGGGCAATCTGCCGCTGGAGGAGGCGCTCAAATTATTTGAGCGCGGCATTCAGCTGACGCGCACCTGTCAGAAGGCGCTGAAAGAAGCCGAGCAAAAGGTTCAGATTTTGCTTGAGGAAAACGGCGAACCCTTACTAAAACCCTTTACCGATGAATCCTGATTCTCTTTTGCAAAACTTTATGAGGGCCTGTCAGGCTCGCATCGAAGCGGCGCTGGACGCGAGACTCCCCGCCGAAAACCGGAGCCCCTCACGACTGCATCGAGCCATGCGCTATGCGGCCCTCGGCGGAGGCAAGCGCCTACGACCGCTTCTGACTTATGCCACGGGACGTGCCTTGGATCTGCCCCTGGATCAACTCGACGGGTCCGCCTGCGCGGTGGAGCTCATTCATGTGTACTCGCTGATTCACGATGATTTGCCGGCCATGGACAATGACGACCTCAGGCGCGGCAAGCCCACGTGCCACAAGGCTTTCGATGAAGCCACCGCGATTCTGGCGGGCGATGCTCTGCAAGCCTTGGCGTTCCACGTGCTGGCTCACGACCCTAGCATCAGAACGTCAGCGGAGAGCCGGATTTCCATGATCGAAACCTTGGCGACGGCGAGCGGTTCGTTCGGTATGGTCGGCGGACAGGCCATCGATCTCGAAGCGGTAGGCAAGTCCTTGGATCTCCCCAGCCTCGAGAACATGCACATCCGGAAAACCGGGGCACTCATCCGGGCCAGCGTCAAGCTGGCGGTGCTGGCTAAAACTTCACTTGAAGCAGGTCTTGCCGATGGGCTGGACCATTACGCCAAATATATTGGCCTCGCCTTCCAGATCAAGGACGATATACTCGATGAGGAAAGCGACACCCAAACCTTGGGCAAGACTCAAGGTAAGGATCGCGACTACAATAAGCCGAATTATCCAGCCCTTCTGGGGTTGGGCGGCGCGAAGAAGAAGGCTGAGGAACTGCACGAAGCAGCGCTGGAGAGCCTAGCCGGCTTTGGCAGCGAGGCGGATCTGCTACGCGAGTTATCACGTTTCATTATCGAGCGACGGAGTTAACCCAGTACAGCCAGGCTGAGTTCAAGCACCTAGCGGGACAATCTTTCCTTGAAAGCTATAATTCCGGGTTCCATAATGGCCCGGCCATCCCGGAACACCGACGATCGTTTTGGACCGGCCACTTCGGCCCGGTTTGAAGTTTTCCGACAAGAACTCCTAATGAATTATTCGAACACCTACCCGTTGCTTCAAACCATTGATAACCCCGCCGAACTGCGGGCCTTGCCGGAAGATCACTTGTCCCGCCTCGCGGAAGAATTGCGCGGCTTTCTCCTTCACAGCGTAAGTCAATCGGGTGGTCATCTAGCGGCGGGGCTCGGTACCGTAGAACTTACCATCGCCCTGCATTATGTGTTCAACACACCGGAGGACAGGTTGGTTTGGGACGTGGGGCACCAGGCTTACCCTCACAAGATTCTGACCGGACGCCGAGAGCGCCTGGTCACGATTCGGAAGAAGGACGGCCTGTCGGCGTTTCCGAACCGCGACGAAAGCCCTTATGACTGTTTTGGCGTAGGCCATTCCAGCACATCCATCAGCGCCGCCTTGGGCATGGCGATCGCCGCCGCCCTGGACCATCGAGACACCCATGCCGTTGCCATCATAGGCGACGGCGGCCTGACCGGTGGCATGGCCTTCGAGGCGCTGAACCATGCCGGAGCGCTGGACGCCAATTTGCTGGTGATACTCAACGATAACGAGATGTCCATCTCGCCCAATGTCGGCGCCCTCAACAACTATCTCGCCAAGGTTCTCTCCAGCCGCTTCTACTCCAGCGTGCGACAGGGCAGCAAGCAACTTCTGAAGCGGCGCATGCCTAGCGTTTGGGAACTGGCCCGGCGGGCTGAAGAACACGTCAAAGGTATGGTGGCGCCCGGAACCTTATTCGAGGAACTCGGCTTCAATTACATCGGCCCGATCGACGGTCACGATCTCGGCACTCTGGTCACCACCCTGCGGAATCTCCGCAAAATCTCGGGACCGCGATTCCTGCACGTGGTTACCAAAAAGGGCAAGGGCTATCTCCCCGCGGAACTGGATCCAGTGGCCTATCACGGAGTATCTTCCTTCGACCCAAACCAGGATCATTTACCCAAGTCCAAGCCAGGTGCACCAACTTATACCGAGATCTTCGGGCAATGGCTCTGCGACATGGCAGAACGGGATCGGAGGCTTTTGGGCGTGACTCCCGCCATGAGGGAAGGCTCGGGCTTGGTGGAATTCGAAAAGCGCTTCCCCGATCGCTATTTCGACGTAGGTATCGCCGAACAGCACGCCGTCACGCTGGCGGCCGGACAAGCTTGCGAAGGCTACCGACCGGTGGTCGCGATTTATTCCACCTTTCTCCAGCGCGCTTATGATCAACTGATTCATGATGTCGTGCTGCAGAATCTGCCGGTGTTGTTCGCCATCGATCGGGCGGGCCTCGTGGGACCCGACGGCCCTACCCATGCCGGCAGTTTCGACCTCAGCTATCTTAGCTGTCTGCCCAACATCGTCATCATGGCGCCCGCCGACGAAGACGAATGCCGGCAGATGCTGTATACCGGCTTCAAGCATCACGGCCCCGCGGCGGTACGGTACCCGCGTGGCAAAGGCCCCGGCGTCCCCGTGCGCGAAGAGATGGAAGCGCTGCCCATCGGCAAGGGCGAGATTCGCCTTTCTGGCCAGGGCATAGCGATTTTGGCTTGGGGGGCGATGGTGACCCCGGCGCTCGAGGTCGGCGAGAAACTCGGGGCAACGGTGGCCAATATGCGCTTCGTGAAGCCCTTGGATCAGGAGCTCATTCTGAAACTGGCCGAAACCCATGAATTAGTGGTGACCGTCGAGGAAAATGCGCTGGTCGGCGGAGCGGGTAGCGGCGTGAACCAAATTTTGAATGCTCATGGGAGCCGGGTCTCCGTACTCAATCTCGGGCTGCCCGACAGGTTTCTGGAGCACGGGAGCCGAGAGGAACTGCTGGCTCAAGCCGGGCTGGATAGCGACGGTATCTTCAAGGCGATCGAGCGCCTCCACCAAGGCGTCGCATCGAGTCAACAGAGGCTTCCTCGGGCTATCGCCCGCAAGAAACTTTAATGGAATCGCTCCGAGCCAAAATCCGCGATGTTCCCGATTTCCCGAAACCGGGAATCCTATTCAAGGACATCACGCCTTTGGTCAAGGACCCGTCGTCCCTGCGGCTGGCCGTGCATCATCTGCTGCATCCTTTTCTGGGACAAGAGATCACCGCCGTGGTCGGCATGGAAGCCCGTGGATTCATCTTTGGATCCTTGGTGGCCTGGGAGCTCGGGGTCGGCTTCGTGCCGCTCAGAAAGCCCGGCAAGCTCCCATACGATGTGCAAGCCATTAGCTATGACCTGGAATACGGCTCGGCCACTTTGGAAGTACACATCGATGCCCTCGGGCAAGGCGATCGAGTGCTATTGATCGACGATCTGCTCGCCACGGGCGGCACCGCCAAGGCAAGCGGCGATTTGGTCGAATCCTTGGGCGCGGAGATCGTGGCCTTTGGCTTCGTGATCGAGCTGGATGATCTAGAAGGCCGGAAAAGGCTGAAGCGCTGGCCGGTCCATTCGCTCCTGCATTTTTAAGTCGAGCTTTGGCGTGTCAAGGCACCTCGGGATTTCCCCAGCTGCAACGATCTTTGTATTGGAATTTATAGGCACGGCGGCTCGCTCGGGAAAGGTAGAGCCCTCCGCGCCATTCCGATGGGACAACTCCGATGAGCGGGACTAGGGAGCGCACCTCAAGCCGAACGCCCATTCTCATTCTACAGTTGACCGACTTCCACTTTCTTGGCCAAGTCGGGAATACCTTGCTCGGCGTCGATACCGATCGCAGCTTCTCGAACGTGCTGGCTGCGGCACTGGCATCCCGATCCGCCCCGGACGCCGCTCTACTGACGGGCGACTTGACTCAGAATCCCGAAGTTTCGGCGTACGAGCGCTTAAAAAAGCGGCTGACGGCGCTGCCCTGCCCAGGCTACTGCCTGCCTGGAAATCACGACGATCCCGTTTTGATCGCGAGTCATCTCACTGGTGGCAATATCCACTTCCAATCGCAAATCCTTTTGGGGTCCTGGCAAATCATCTGCCTAGACAGCACGATTCCGCACCAGCCCGGGGGGCGACTTGCGGAGAACCAACTCCAGCTTTTGGAAACCGCCCTCGACCAGGAGCCTGAGCGCTTTGCGCTGATTGCGTTGCATCATCATCCAGTGCCCTGCGGAAGTCCCTGGATGGACACCATGAGGCTGGAAAACGCGGGCCCGTTCTTCGATATCTTGGAAAGGCGCCCTAAGGTACGCGGGGTGGTGTTCGGTCACATTCATCAGGCCATGGACGTCGTTCATCATGGCCTGCGCCTACTCGGTACACCCTCCACGTGTTTCCAATTTAAACCGAACCAAACCGATTTCGCCCTCGATCCCATTCCCCCAGGTTATCGCTGGATCGAACTCTATCCCGATGGTCAACTCGATACCCAACTGGAGCGCACACCGGAACTTGCCGCCGGCTTGGATTTTTTATCGCAAGGCTATTAACGGCCAAAGTTCCGACAAGCCAAACTCTTGCCGCGAGCTCTAAAATTTATAAACTAATCGAATGAAATCAGCGGACGAATCAGCTTTCACCTCAGCCTTTCTGGCTGGTGGCGAGACGGTCCAGTATAATGGCATGGGGTTTGGCGGAGACCAGAAAACCGCCCAATTCCGTTAAAGCCTGCCGATAGACGTGCCGCTTGAAGTACACCACGTCGTGGACCGGATACCAATAGTCCACCCAGCACCAATAATCAAATTCGGGTTTTCCAGCACAATTCAGGCGGATGCGGGACTCACGGGCGGATAGGCGCAGCATGTACCAGAGCTGCTTCTGGCCAATGCACAGGGGAAAGGAATGTTTTCGAATATAGCGTTCGGGAAGTTTGTAACGCAACCATTCGCGAGTACGACCAATAAGTTTCACATCCCTGGGTCTCAGCCCGACTTCCTCGTAGAGTTCCCGATACATGGCCGTTTCAGGAGCCTCGTTCTTCTTGATGCCGCCCTGGGGAAACTGCCAGGAGCGCATGCCGATTCGGCGCGCCCAAAACACGCGGCCCTCGTCGTTGCATATGACGATTCCCACGTTCAAGCGATATCCGTCTGGGTCGATCATGTTATGGCGCGAGTTCCGGGTTTCTCATCAATGATATAATTTGCCGCCGCAATTGAACGCATGCATCGTTTTCCCTGTCTTCGCCGTTATTCCTGCACCTCGCCGGTGAGTATCCGATCGAACTTTTCTATCCGCAATATTTCTTCTTGACTTTGAATGTAAAGGAAACTCGTGAGTCTGGCAATATTCGATCTCGATAATACGCTGCTAGCTGGTGACAGCGATTACTTATGGGGGCAGTTCCTGGTCGAAAACGGCATTGTTGACCGAGCCCATTATGAACAGGCCAATGCGCGGTTTTACAAGGATTATCAAGACGGCTGTCTCGATATCGAGCAGTTTCTGGCGTTCGCTTTGGCTCCCCTCGCCCGCTATGAGGTCGATAACCTACATCGCTGGCGCGAGGCATTCATTGCGAAAAAGATCCAGCCGATACTCTTGCCCGCCGCGCGCTCGCTCATCGAGAAACACCGCACCATAGGCGATGTCCCCGTGATTATCACCGCGACGAACAGCTTTGTCACCGAGTCCATCGCCAAGCTTTACGGTATCGAGCACTTAATCGCAACTACTCCCGAATTCAGGGGCGACCGCTACACAGGGAGATTCATCGGCACCCCCTGCTTCCGCGACGGCAAGGTGGCTCGACTGGAGGAATGGTTAGCAGAGCAAAACCATGATTTAGCAGGCAGTTGGTTCTACAGCGACTCACATAACGACCTGCCGCTGCTATCACGGGTTGCTCATCCGGTGGCCGTCGACCCTGACGAAACCTTGGCCGACTACGCTCGCGGGAAAGGCTGGCCTATGATTAGCCTTCGGGACAACTATTGTCCGCCCCAGCACCTCGTCCGAGTGGAGAGCCGGCTTCGGCAACCGCCATAAATACGGAGCGTTGAGGCTGATAGCTTTCCGTTCCGCCAACTTGGCGGACTGGGCAGCGATGGTGCTTTCATCCGCCGAGTATCGGTATGATCAGGCTGATGTGCCGCCGGGGTTCACCCGCTTCGTTCCGCTACCAGCACCACCAAGCTCCGGTCCCGCACTAAAAGGGAGGACTCGTGGTACAGCGGAATGCCATGTCCGACCTGGCACACATCAAACGGAGGGGTGGCGCTAGTATCAATCATCTTGCTCCAAACAAAACCTTCCGGCGGATGAGGCAGCAGAAAGCTGACTGCATGAGTATGAGGATTCGCAAACAAGCAAAGCTGCTGTTCGGCATTCTCCACGGCATGAATATGGCCACCGATGGCGGAATCGGTGTGCCAATCTGGCATCCAGCCGGAAGGATTGAACCAGCTCACGTCTTCGGGCTTGTAGAAACGTTCGCTCGATAACACGCAATGGCGCCGCCGGAACGCGATCATACCGCGCACAAACTCGAGAAATTCCCGGTTCTTATCGGCTAGGGTCCAGTCAAACCAAGAGATTTCATTATCCTGACAGTAGGCATTGTTGTTGCCTCGCTGGGTGCGGCAGAACTCGTCGCCACCCAATATCATCGGCACGCCTCGCGAGAGAAACAACGTCGCCATGAAATTCTTCATTTGCCTGAGCCGAATTCGATTAATGCCAGGATCGTCCGTCGGCCCTTCCCAACCGTAATTGGCGCTAAAGTCGCAGTCGGAACCGTCGCGGTTATCCTCACCGTTGGCTCGATTGTGCTTGTGCTGATAGCTGACTAGATCGTTCAGCGTGAAGCCGTCGTGGCAGGTGACGAAATTGATGCTGTTGATGGGCGCCTTGCCGCTGTGTTCGTAAATATCGGCGCTGCCGCACAAACGGCTGACGAAGGCCCCGGCCATCCCCAAATCGCCACGCCAATAACGCCGCACATCATCCCGGTAGTGGCCGTTCCATTCCGACCACCGTTCTCCGGGAAAACGCCCCACTAGATAAGCTCCGCCCGCGTCCCAAGCCTCAGCGATGAGCTTCACATCACGGAGGATGGGATCCTCGGCAATCTGTTCCAAAAGGGGTGGATTGGGAACCAGGTTGCCGTTACAGTCGCGTCCTAGGATGGAGGCCAGATCGAAGCGGAAACCGTCCACGTGCATTTCCACCACCCAGTAGCGCAAACAGTCGAGGATATAATTGCGGACCACCGGATGATTGCAATTCATAGTGTTGCCGCAGCCGGAATAATTTTTGTAATACCGTTTGTCCTCTTCCAGGATGTAGTAAATGCAGTTGTCAAGGCCGCGAAAATTCAGAGTAGGGCCCGTTTCGTTTCCCTCGGCCGTGTGATTGAAAACTACATCGAGCAATACTTCGATTCCGGCCTTATGTAGGGCCTTGACCATGGTTTTGAACTCGTCGACCTGGCAGCCCGGGTAAAGCCGGGTACCATAGCCCTCATAGGGCGCAAAGAAGGCGATGGTGTTGTAGCCCCAATAGTTGCGGAGACGTTCACCGGTATCCGGATTCACCCGAGTGAGCTCGGTTGGATTGAATTCTTGCAAAGGCATGAATTCAACGGCGGTAATGCCAAGCCGCTTCAAATAGGGAATCTTGTCGATTACCCCTAGAAAACTGCCAGGCAGCTTGGTACTGGCGCTGGGGTGGATAGTGAAGCCGCGTATGTGGGTCTCGTAGATCACCAGATCCGACCAGGGATGATAGAGCAGACGATCATCTTCCCAGTCAAAGCCATTACCTGTGACCAGGTTTTTAACAATCACGGGTGGCGATGCATCCTGGCTCGCCTCCTCCTCTGAAGTCGATGAACAAAATCCGGCGAAATCCCAGGAGGGAGGACTGGTAAGAGCGGTAGCGTATGGATCGAGCAGAGTTTTTCGAGCATCGAAACGATGACCGCACTCGGGCGCATTTGGCCCATCGACCCGGAAAGCATACACTAGGCCCCGGCTAGCGCCCTGCACGCAGATATGCCACACGTCCCCTGTTCGATGGTGCTCTGGGTCGAGTTCCACGACTTGGAAGGGCTCGGTGGCATGCACATCCTCAAACAATAGCAGCCACACTCGAACGGCGTGACGGCTGAACAAGGCGAAATTGACTCCCCCTTTTTGCAGGCTAACACCATAGGGAAGCGGGAAACCTGCAGAATAGGAAAACAGAGGCATCTTGGAAAATGCGAGACCAAATGCGCGCTCAGTAGATTTCATGACAATAGATCAATGATTGATTCTAATCCGGGCATCTCATCGGTGAGCATCTCCAGCCGAACTTGCCGGAGAGCTTGTTTATAGCCCTCTAAGAAATCATGTAAATCAAGCTCTTAGAAATCATCCTGAGTTTGGATGACCTAATCTTATCATTCCACTTGCTGAACACGAAATTCGGCAGGATCGTATCCGACTCTCCAATCAAGAGATCCCGCCAGCTATATGTCACGATTTTACCGCGGTTCCGTTCAGCTTTAATACCTAATGTCGCCATATATATCTCTTTTGAGTCATTGAAAATATTTTCCGCTTCTTAAAAATTTTCACGACTCGGAATCTTTTTTTTGCCGAAGAGTCAAAGCCAGCGTCTGCGGGTTCGAACATGGATCGCGGACATCCACTGTAATCAACAACAAGCGTTTTAGGAGGTTAGTGTTATGGCTGCAACAACTGTCACCGGCGCAGGTGAACGGGAAAAACCACTATTAGATCTACGGTGGTTGAGTTTCGCATTTCTCATCTACACCGTCTTTTATATTTGGGTCCGGTGGTACGAAGGGGTGTATGGCTGGTCGGCCGGCCTGGACGCCTTTGCCCCGGAATTTGAAACCTACTGGATGAACTTCCTGTACACGGAAATCGTCC
>CADDYU010000063.1 GCA_902810705.1 Methylococcaceae bacterium | reverse complement strand
GTCTCGGGGGGGCGGAGTTCCGGGAGGCTTTTCACCACTTCCGGAATCACGTCGCCGGCCCGCCGCACGAGAACATAGTCGCCCACGCGGATGTCCTTGCGGTGGATCTCGTCGGCGTTGTGCAGGGTGGCGTTGGTGACGGTGACGCCGCCCACGACGACCGGCTCCAGCCGCGCCACCGGCGTGAGAGCGCCGGTGCGGCCGACCTGGACCTCGATGGCGGTGACCCGGGTCGTCGCTTCCTCGGCGGGGAACTTGTGGGCGATGGCCCAGCGCGGGGCGCGGGCGACGAAGCCCAGGGCGGCGCGATCGGCCAGCCGGTCGACCTTGTAGACCACGCCATCGATCTCGTAGGGCAGCGCGTGGCGGCGGGCCAGGAGGTCGCGGTAGTAATCGAGGCAACCTTCCAGGCCCTTCACCACCCGAAGCTCCGGATTGACGGGAATGTCCCAGCCCCGGAAGCGCTCCATCAGTTCCGATTGGGTCTCGGGCAGCCGGTCTTCCGGGTAAACGCCGTAGCCGTAGCAATAGAAATCGAGGGGCCTCGAGGCGGTGATCCTGGGGTCGAGCTGGCGGAGGCTCCCGGCGGCGGCGTTGCGGGGATTGGCGAAGGTTCTCTCACCGTTTTCGAGCGCCCGCTCGTTGAGCGCCTTGAAGCCCTCCTTGGGCATGAACACCTCGCCGCGCACCTCGAAACGGTCCGGCCAGCCCTCGCCCCGCAACCGCAGCGGAATGCTGCGGATGGTGCGGACGTTCTGGGTGATGTCCTCGCCGGTCTGGCCATCGCCGCGGGTGGCGCCGCAGTTCAGGACTCCCCATTCGTAGATCAGGCTCACGGCCAGCCCGTCCAGCTTGGGCTCCACCAGAAAGGCAAGGTCCTTGTGGCCCAGCCGCTGCGCCACCCGCCGGCCCAACTCCACGACATCCTCGTCGGCGAAGGCGTTTTCCAGGGACAGCATCGGGATCTCGTGGCGCACCGCTCCGAACGCCTTAACCGGCGGCGCACCGACCCGCTGCGTCGGAGAATCGGGCGTGACGAGTTCCGGGTATTCGCGCTCTAGGGCGAGCAGTTCCCGCACCAGGGCGTCGTACTCCGCGTCGGAGATCAGGGGCGAATCGAGCCGATGGTAGCGGTCGTTGTGGAACTCGATCTCGGCCCGCAATTCGGCGGCGCGGCGCCGGGCTTCCTCCGGGGTGCTCGGAAACTGAGAAGAAACCGTCACGGGCGGCTCTCCACGGTGTCGAGCGGCGCGGGCGTACTTCCCTCGCCCCGGCCCTCCCCCAGAGGGAGAGGGTGGTCCAAGGCATCGCTTGTACGAGGCTTGATTAGATCGAACCTGTCGAGCATCGCGGACGCGGCGGGGTTGTTCATGGCCTCTCACGATGGGTCGACGGCGTCTTCCAGCAACTCCCGGATATAGGCAATTTTCTCGCGGGTCAGCGGCTGACGGTTTTCGTCCCACCGGATGCCGCCCAGCCGCTGCGCGAGCTCCTGGCTGGTGTTGATCAGATCGTCGTAGACCGCCAAGGGATCGGCGACCCGGCCGGCCTGGAAGAACAGGACCACGCCGGGACATTCGAAGGACTCCATGTCATTCATGGGGAAGGTGCCGGGCTCCACCAGGCTGGCCACGCTGAACAGGGCTTGCCGAAACTGGCTATCGTAACGATGGAAAATGCCCATCTCGCCGTGGATCAGGTCGAGGTCCAAGAGGGCGTCGCGGAGTTCCGGGCCGTGAAATACCCGGCCCCGCCCGGCCACCACGCTGAGCTGGATGATGAACGGCGCGCCAATAGAGTTCGTCTTTTGCGGCTCCGGCTCAGGCTCTGCCCTGGGTTTGGGCGAGGCGGCGGGCCGGGGCTCGCCGAAGTCCCGAGAGCCTTCGTCCGGTTCGTCGTCGAAACGGTAATCCCGCACGGTCGGTTCCCTCCGGCCGGAATAGGCCAGGGATTCGAACGACTCCTCCTCCCCCGAGGCCGAAGCCGATTCGGGCGGCTCCTCGGCGCCGAATTCGTCGAACTCGCCTCGCCGGTGCAAAAAATCCAGCAGCTTCTGTTTATAACGCCCCCACACGTAAATGCCGGCTATGACCAGCAGGCCGACCACCAAAAGCGTCAGCCGCACGGTATCTCTATCCATTGTTGTTCCTCGACCGAGGTTATTATGAAAGTATCGTCATGCCTAGACTGCCGCCAGCTCCACCGCCGCGTCGATGTCCACCGCGACGATGCGGGATACCCCCGGCTCTTTCATGGTCACGCCCGCGAGGTGCTGGGCGATTTCCATCGTGGCTTTGTTATGGGATATGAACAGGAATTGTACCTTCTCCGACATTTCCTTGACCAACTGGCCAAAGCGCCCGACGTTGGCGTCGTCGAGGGGCGCGTCCACCTCGTCCAGCAGGCAGAACGGCGCCGGATTGAGCTCGAAGATGGCGAACACCAGGGCCGCCGCGGTGAGCGCCTTTTCGCCGCCGGACAAGAGATGGATGGAGCTGTTGCGCTTGCCGGGCGGGCGCGCCATGATGCTGACGCCGGTTTCGAGAAGATCGCGCTCGGTCAGTTCCAGATGGGCCTCCCCGCCGCCGAAGAGCTTCGGGAACATGCGCTTTAGGCCGGCGTTGATCTTGTCGAAGGTCTCCTTGAAGCGGCCGCGGCATTCCCGGTCGATCCTCTCGATGGCTTCCCGCAGGGTGGCGAGGGATTCGCTGAGATCCCGGTGCTGCTGATCGAGAAAGTTCAGGCGCTCCTCCTGGGCCAGGCATTCCTCCAGCGCGGTCAGGTTGACGGCGCCCAGCCGGGCGATCTCCTCCGCCAGGGCGTTGGCCCGATCCTGCCAGATTTTTTCATCGGCTTCGGGCGGAAGCTCCGCGAGGACGGCTTCGGGATCGGCACCGAGTTCTTCGAATTGTTCCTGCACCGTCTGCCGGCGCACCGCGTCGGCGGAGAGGTCCAGCTTGATCTTTTCCAGATGCTCCTTGAGACCGTTCAGCTCCTGTTCGTTATGGAGCCGCGCTTCGGAGGTCCGGCGCATGTCCGCCTCGAGCTCGCCGACCTGGCGGCGGAGCTCGGCCAGAGTGCGCTCGGCCTGGGCGCGCTGCTCAAGGAGCCCATCCAGTTCCAGCCGTTCGTCTTCGGCCGGAGCCTCGATTTCCACCAGGCGGGCGGCGAGATCGTCCAGCCGGGCCCGCGACTGGCCGTATTGGTTCTGCGCCCGCTCCAGGTGCTTTCGGAGCAAGGCCTCGCTGGAGCGAAGGCTCTCCTGCCGGCTCTTGAGTTCGCTCAGCCGCTCGCGGGCGGCGCGCAGCGCCGTTTCGGCCTCGGCCAGGCGGGTTTCCAGCTTGGCGCCTTGAGTCGATTGCGCGACCGATTCCGGTTCCAGGGCGGCTAGCCGCTCCTCGGCCTCCAGCAGCAGGCTGCAGGTCTCGGCGGTTTCCTCGGCGATTTCGCGGCGCTGACCGTCCAGATCGTCCCATTCGAACTCGAGCTGGCGCAGCCGTTTTCTCGCCTGCTCGCAACGGGCCGCGGCGGCGCTCGCCTCGGCCTTGATCCGGGCATGCTCGGAAGCCACTTGGCGCTCGTCGGCGGCGGCATGGTCTCGTTCCTGCTCGGCCTCCCGGATGGCGGCTTCCGCCGATGCCACCCGCCCTTCCAGGGCGTGGTTGCTGGCCAGAATCTCGTCCCGGCGCGCTTTCAGCGCCCGAAGATCGCGCTCCCGCTTGATGATTCCGGACCGGCCGTCGTCGGACTTTTGCACCGCCAGCCAGCCCGGCCCGAGGCGGACGCCCTCGGGCGTGACCACTGATTCGTGATCGGCCAGCCGCTCGCTCATGGCGCACGCGGCGGCAAGGTCTTCCGCGCAATACACGGCGCCCAGCAGGGGCCCGAGGTTCCAGGGCGATCTCACCCGACTCAGCAGCCGTTCGGTGTCGGATGCTGCGGCCGAAGCGGAGGCGCGGGTCTCGAAGAAGGCCAGGGATTCGCCGGAAACGCCTGGAAGATGGGCCAGATAAGGCGCCGTGCTCGCCACGCACAGGGCCTGGAGATGCGCTCCGAGCACGCTTTCCACGGCCGCCTCCCAGCCGGAATCGACCTCCAGGCATTCGGCCAGGCGCCCGGCCCGCTCCAGCTCGCGCTCGGCCAGCCAGCGCTTGAGTCCGGTCCGGTCCTTGCCCATGGCATGCTGTTGCAGGGTTTCCAGGGAGCTGATCCGGCCCTCGAGGGCGTGCAGTTCGGCCCGGCCGGCGTCGAGTTCGCGCCGGCAGGATTTCGCCCGCTCCCGCTCGTCTTGAATACGCTCGTGCAAAGTGTGCAGGCGTTCGCGGAGCGCCGCGCGCTCGGCCTCCAATTCGGCGGCGTCCCGCTCGAGCTCCTCCAGACCCTCGGTCCGAAGGGTGGCCTCCAGATCGTCCCGTTCGCTCTCCAGGCGCTCGCGTCGGGTCTCCTGTTGGCGTTGCTGTTGCTCCAGCTGCTTGAGGCGCGCCCGCTGAACCTCGGCCTGGCTCCGGCTGCGGCCGATCTCGTCGCCCAGCCGCTGGAACGCCTGCCGCGCCTCCTTGAAGGCCCGGTCCGCGGCATCCCGGCGCTCCACGGCCTCGATTTCGGCGTTCCGGGCGGCCTCGAAATTCGAGACCAGCTCCGCGAGTTGCTCATGGATGGCCTTCAGTTGCGCCTGGTCCTGGTTCAGGTCGCGCTCGGCCTCCTTATTTTCCTCGGCAAGCCGCGCTTGCTCCTGGAGGAGATCATCCCGGGTTTTCCTGGCGTGTTTGATCGCCTGATCCAGGCGGTTGATTTCCGAACCGAGCTCGTAAGACCGAGCCTGCTGTTCGCTCAAGGTCTTGTGTAGCGTCTCATGCCGGAAACGCTGGCGCTCCAGGGTTTCCGCCAAGGCCTGATCCTGGGCGCGCAGCTCCCGGAAGCGGGCCTCGGCTTCCGCCAGCGAGGCGTGATGGGCCTGCATCTGCGCGTCGTGCTTCCGCCAGCGGATGGCGAGCAGCTGTGCCTTGCGGCGGCGCTCCTCGTCCTTGAGAGCGGTGTATTTCTCGGCTTTCCGGGCCTGCCGCCTGAGGCTTTCGAGCTGTTTCGCCACCTCGTCGCGGAGGGCCGAGAGCCGGTCCAGGTTCTCCTGGGTATGGCCCATGCGGAGCTCGGTCTCGTGGCGGCGCTCCTTGTACTTGGAGATGCCGGCGGCCTCCTCGATGAGTTCGCGCAGATCGTCGGGCTTGGCCTCGATCAGCCGGGAGATGGTGCCCTGCTCGATGATGGCGTAGCTGCGCGAGCCCAGCCCCGTGCCGAGGAACAGATCGGTGATGTCCTTGCGGCGGCAGCGCGCGCCGTTCAGGAAATAGGCGGACTGCCCGTCCCGGGCGACCTGGCGCTTGAGGGAGATCTGCCGGTATTTGGCGAACTCGCCCGGCGCCCTGCCCTCGCCGTTGTCGAACACCAGCTCCACCGAGGCCAGCCCCACGGGCTTCCGGCTGCTGGAGCCGTTGAAGATGACATCGGCCATGCTTTCGCCGCGGAGGTGCTTGGCCGAGCTTTCCCCCATCACCCAGCGCACGGCGTCGATGATGTTGGACTTGCCGCAGCCGTTCGGCCCCACGATGCCGACCAGGTTGCCGGGCAAAGGGATGGTGGTGGGGTCGACGAAGGATTTGAATCCCGCGAGCTTGATTTTGTCGAGGCGCATCAGGGCAGGCCGAGAGGACAAATCGATAGAACGGGCAAGGCGGAAGGGGCGAGCAACGGCGTTAGGCTGGTTTGTAATGGAACCCGAGGTTATTATAACTGACTAATCCGCAAGGCGTTCTCCGCAAGGCGGAAGCCAGCCCATCCGCTTCGATTCACTACTTTTATGTCCACAGCTCCCAGCAAAGCACTCGAAACCTTCGCCAATCCCCAGCCGGGCCGCGATTACACCATCCGCATCGAGGTGCCGGAATTCACCTGTCTCTGTCCCAAGACCGGCCAGCCGGACTTCGCCACCCTGCTGATCGAATACGTGCCGGACCGGCTGTGCGTGGAGCTGAAATCGCTCAAGCTCTACGTCTGGTCGTACCGGAACGAGGGCGCCTTCCACGAGGCCGTGACCAACCGCATCCTCGACGATCTGGCGGGGGCCACCCGGCCCCGCTTCATGCGCCTCACCGCCCGCTTCAACGTGCGCGGCGGCATCTACACCACCGTGGTCGCCGAGCATCGGAACCCCGACTGGCAAGCCCCGGACGTGGTGCGGCTACCCTGAGAAGCCGTCAACCCAGGGATGAATCCACCGCCCGCATCGCGGCCTCGAAATCCCCGAACGTCTCTTCCCAACGTCGCGGCGGCTCCCGTTCGAGGGCGTCCCGAAAGCGCCACCGCAGCGCCTCGTCGGTCACGAGCCGCGCCAGCGCCGCCCGGAACCGCCCGGAGTCTCCCACCGGCACGACGAAGCCGGTGACGCCGTGGCGCACCAGCCGCTCCGACTCGCCGACCGCCGTGGTGACCATGGGGAGCCCCGCGGTCTTGGCTTCGGCCAGAGCCATGCCGTAAGCTTCGTAGCGGCTGGGAAACGCGAAGAGGTCCATGCGGCCGAGCCACCGGGCCAATTCGAGCCGGCTCAAGACGCCGCGGTGGACGATGCGTTCGGCCAGCCGAAGGTGAGCCGCCCGTTTCCAGAACTCCTCGGCGTAGGCGGGATCGCTCCGCGCGTCACCGGCGAGATGCCATTCCCAGGGCGGGCTCTCCCGCCTGGCCAGAATCTCCAGCAGCTCGAGCTGGCCCTTGGCGGGTAGGAGGTTGGCGACCGTGGCGATCCGGACCGGCTGGCCGGCCGTAGGCTTGGGCCCGGCCCGCCGGAGGGCGGCGAAGACGGAATCGACCCCCGGTTCGCAGAGGAACACCGGCAGGGCGGAATAGCGCCGTTCCAGGCGACGGGCCGCGCCCTGGCCCGTCGCGACGAGAAAGCGCAGCCCAAAAACCGCCCGGTCGAACCGCTCCGCCCATCCCCTGCGAGAATGGGCGTCCAGCCCCGGATCGAGAAAAGGGAGATAATGGACCAGGAGGCCATGCGCGCCGCCCGTCACCGGCGGATGCGCCGCCAACCGCTCCAGGAACAGGCTGTCCCAGAGGACGATGCCGCCGGGCTCGGACGGAAATTCGCCGGCCACGGACTCCTCGGGCGAGAGAGGAAACGCCTCCAGGGGAAAGCCGGTCCGCGCCGCCTCGGCCACGAGCTGCCGGTTGAACTCATGGCCTCCGGACGGAACTTCCCCCGGCGGAGGATGAATAAACACTACTTTCATGCGCACACCCCACATCGAACCCTCGGCAAACTTGCGCCCTGACCTTTCCGCCGCGCATGGATTGCAGCGTTGGAGCGAGCGCCACGCCCTGCTCATGGCCTTGGCGATCGCGGGCGTGCCGCTGGAAACGTCGCCCGTCCTGGCCGCCGCCCTCGCCGCCGGCTCGTTCCTGGGCCTGATCCTCGGACTTCGGCGCCACTGGACGCCGGAGGGGCGATTCGGCCCGGCGAACGCGATCACCCTGGCCCGGCTCCTGGGCGTGCTGGCCTTGTTGCTCGGCGTCGGCGGCGGAGGGACCTGGCCCGCCGGCCTCGCCCTCGCGATTCTGTGCGCCGACGGCTTGGACGGCTGGGCGGCCCGGCGCTGGCGCACGGCCTCGGAATTCGGTCATCTGTTCGACCAGGAGACCGACGCCTTCTTCGTCCTGGTACTCTGCATAGTCCTCTACCTTCAGGGGCAACTCGGCGCGTGGGTGCTGATTCCCGGCGCGCTCCGCTACGCCTTCGTGCTGTTCGTCAAGGCCGCCGGGCCTCCGCGCCGCGCCATCCGCGGCAACCGCTACAGCCGCGCCATCGGGGTCTTCGCCATCCTGGCCCTCACCTTCTGCCTCCTGCCGGCGGGAGCAGCCTGCGGCGGACTGGCCGCGGCCGCCTCCCTGACCCTGATCGGCTCGTTCCTGCGCTCCGCCTGGCGGCTGTACCGTCCGGGCGAGGAAACCTGACTCCATGCCTCTCCGCACCACCGAAGTCCACGGCCCGAACGATGTCCGGGCATTTTTCGACCGCCTCGCGCCGCTTTATCGGGATTGCCACGGCCCCGCGGACCGGCTGCTCCGCTATCGGCTGGGGATCATCGACGGGCTGCTCGAAGGGGCCGAGCGGGATTATCTCCTGGAAATCGGCTGCGGCACGGGGCTGCACCTGCTCGCCTTGGCGGAAGGCTTCCGGCGGCTGCGCGGCGTCGATCTCTCGCTGGGCATGATCGAGCGGGCCGAGCGAAGCCGTAGGGAGCATCCCCTGAGAGACCGCATCCGCTTCGGGGTGGACGCGGCCGAAACCCTGGCCTCGGTCGGCGACGGCGAGGCCGACGCGGTGCTGTGCGTGGGCGCTTTCGAACACATGCCCGACAAGCCGGCGGTGCTCCGGCAGGTGCGGCGAGCGCTGAAGCCCGGCGGGGCGTTCCTGTGCCTGACCCCCAACGCCGATTGGGTGTGGTATGCCGCAATCGCGCCCCGGCTGGGCCTTCCGGTCACCCATTTGAGCAGCGACCGGTTCGTCGGACGACACGAGTTGACCTCACTGTTGGAGGCTTCGGGATTGAAACCTGAAGCCGTCGGCCACTGGACGTTCATCCCGCGCGGCGACATGCCCCGAGGGTGGGCGCACCTGTTGGCCGGCCTGGACCTTGCCGGGCGGATGTTCCGCTGCTCCTGGCTCCGCGGCGGACTGTACTGCCGGGCGGTCAAGCCGTGACCGGTTCCGGCTTTTCGGCCAACAGGTCGATCTGATGGACGATCAGCCCCAGCTCGCCGGCCTCGATCCGCGCCAGCCGCTCCCGATGCCAAGCTTCCAGGTCCCTTCCCCCGAACTCGCCCGACCGCTCGGCCTCTCCCCGGATCAAGCCCAAAATCTCGGCCAGGAACGCGGCTTCCCCGGCACGGTAGGCGCGGCGCGAGGGGACGAGGTTCCAATCGGAGCTGCCGTAAACGAGGATGTCCAGCCCGACCGCTAGTAACGCGCCGTGCAGCCGCCGTCCCGAGCGGGCGCCGCCGCTGGCCTGATTCCACACCCGCCGTTCCATGGAAGCGTCATAGGCGGCGAGGATGCGCTCTTCCAGGGCTGGATTCGGGTATTCGGGAAACAGCGAGGTTCCGCCGTCATAGTTGAGAGAGGCGTAGCACAGCCCGCCTGGCTTGAGCCAGCCCGCGATCCTCCCGGCCATGATCCCTGGGGGCAGGAGATCCATGACCGCGTGGGCGATGACGGCGTCGCAAGCTCCCGGCCGGCCGGGTTCGAAGTTCCGCAAGTCCGCCGCCACGAACTCGACCGCCACCCGGCGCTCGCCGCGCTTGGCCCGGAGGACACCCGGCGAGCCCGACACTCTGAATTCCTGCTTCCTCAGGAGAGTCTCGGTGCGATCTTGGGCCTTTTTCAAAAGCGTTGGGTCCCGGTCGACCGCGGTGATTTTCAAATCGGCCGCGGGTTCGGCGGCGAGTAGCCGGATGAGGGAGGCGCCCGAACCGACCCCGAGATCCAGGCATGCCAGCGTCGGGTGGTCCCGCAGCGCCGCGTGGAAGGCCGCGCGGACCGTCGGGTTCAGGCTGCGCTCGTCGAGCTCGAATTTGAGATCGAGGAAAGCGCCGAAACTCACCGGCATGGGCGGGTGATTCCCGACAGGACGGCCGCGGCGCCGCCGGCTTTCGGACTGGTCAACCGCCTGTCAGTCATCGCCGGAAAACGAGGCCCAATCCCGCTCGTTCTCCCACAGCCGGACCGTGAGCCGATGGCCCGCCATATCCAGCCGGTCCATGAGCGACTCCCGGAAAATCCGGGCGAAATGCTCGAGGCTGGGATTGAGGCCCCGAAAAGGCTTCAACTCGTTGAGCACCCGGTCGCGGAACCCGTCAATCACCGCCAAGAGCGACTCTTCCAGGGCCACGATATCGATCAGATAGCCGTGCCGATCGAGGGTTTTTCCCTCGATCAGCACCTCCACCCGGTAGTGGTGGCTATGCTCTTGATTTTCTTCGCCCCAATCACCGCCGACGAGAAAATGGCGGGCAATGAAATCTCGGGTAATGGCAAGGCGGTACATGCGGGCTCCTTATCATCCGAGGTTAAGAGCAAACCGTCGCCCTCCGTAGCCGAGCCGGTTTGCTCGCAGGCGCTCAAGGGTACTCGAAGATGACCTGCAAGGCCCCGTCCTGCTTGTTGGCCACGAGTTCGAAGGCTTCCTGGCAAGCGCTCAGGGGAAAGCGGTGGGTGATGAACCGCTCCGGCCGGATCCGGTCCAGCCATTCCAGGGCCAGCTTCATCCGCCGTTCCTTGGACCAGCGGCCACTCAGGCAGGGACCCAAGGTGCTGACCTGGCTGGAGATGAGCCGGAGGCGGCGCCGGTGAAAATGCCCGCCCAAATCCACCAGGCCGGCGGTCCGCCCATACCAGGAGCCGACCACGATGCGGCCGTCGAAGCCGGTAAGATTGATGGCCTGGTTGAGGGCTTCGGTTTGCCCGGAGACTTCGATGGCGAGATCCAGCCCGTTATTGTCGCCGAAGAAAAGGCACTCCTCCAGCACCGCCAGCTCCCGTCCCTTGGAGGGATCAATCGCCAGGGCCGCGCCCAGCTGCAGGGAAAGATCCCGGCGCCCCGGCACGGGATCGGCCGTGATCAGCTCGCCGAGCGGAAACTGGCTCAGCACGGCGGTGATCAGCAAGCCCACCACTCCTTGTCCGAACACCATGACACGCTCGCCGGCCAGGGGCGCCGCATCCAGCACCAGACCCAGGGCGGTTTCCATGTTGGCGAGGAACAGCGCGCGCTCGGCCGGCATGTTTTCCGGCAGCCGGCGGCAATTCCGCTTGTCGATGACGGCTCGGCCCTGGTGGGGATGGAACGCGAACACCCGCCGGCCCACCCAATCCCGATCGTTGCACGAGCCGGCCTCGACCACCTCGCCGACCAAGGCGTAACCGTACTTGAAGGGGTAGCGGAACTCCCCGTTCAGGCTGGACAACGTCTCGTCCAGCGCCCAGCCCTGGGGCATGCCGCCCCGGAAGATCAGGGATTCCGAGCCGGGACTGATGGCGGAGCAACGCGCCTCGATGCGGAGTTCGCCTGGACGCAGCTTCGGCACCTCGGTCTCCCGCACCGTCACGATGTGCGGTGCGGTATGAAAAATCGCCTGGGCGTGGGTAATCATCCGTAGCTCACCGGGCCGTAAGCGATGAGATCGGAGCCCAGGCTCCGATATTGACAGTCCGCGATGGACAGGAACGGCGGCTCGCCCGCGCGGCATAGGCCGTCGATGGCCTTGAGCCCGCCGATGATCTTGGGAGTGATGGTAATCACGCTGTAGTTCACGAGATGTTGCTTAAGAAAAGTGCCAATGATTTTGGAGCCGCCTTCCACCATCAGGGTGCGAAGGCCCAGACTTCGCAAGGCCAGCAGGGTTTCCCGGAGATCCACGCAGCCGGCGGCGTCTGAACCTGCCAGGATGACCTTGGCGCCCCTGGTGGCCAGCATCTCCCGCTTGGCGGGATCGGACTCCGAAGTGCCGACGATGATGGGCGGCTTCGTGGCCTGTCTCAGCAAGCGGCAGTCGAGCGGCGTGCGGAGATGGCTGTCCAGGATGACCGCCCGCGGGTCCTCGCCCTCGCAATAGCGGACGTTGAGCTGCGGATCGTCCGCCAATATGGTGTTCACGCCCACCAAAAGGCCGTCGTGATGGGCGCGGAGGTAATGGGTGAGGGTCAGGGCCTGCCTCGAGCTCAGAGCGAACGGCGCGCCGGCGTCGACGGCGATGCTGCCGTCCAGGCTCTGGGCATAGGCCAGGGTGACGAACGGCCGTCCCTCCACCGCGCTCTGGGCCAGGGTGAGCTGGTCGATGAGGGGATCCATGAAGGCGAGTTCCTGGTGCTCCGGCGTGCGCTTCCGGAAAGTGAGCAAATGCGCCATCTTTTCCGCCTTGGAGCGCAGATAGCTCAGATTGTCGGAGTGATGGCCCACTTCGATGGGAATTCGCGCCTCGACCTCGATGCCGTGCCCTTTCAGTTCGTCCACCTTGTGGGGATTGTTGGTGATGAGGCGGATCGAGTGGACCTCCAGATCCTTCAGAATGCGCGCGGCGATGCCGTAGTCCCGCTCGTCGGCCTGATGACCCAGGCTGAGGTTGGCCTCCACCGTGTCCATTCCCTGATCCTGGAGATTATAGGCTTCCAGCTTCTTGCGAAGGCCGATGCCGCGCCCCTCCTGGCGCAGATAGATCAGCACGCCGACGCCTCCGCGGCCGAGGTATTGCAGGGTATGCTTGAGCTGGTCGCCGCAATCGCAACGCCGCGAGCCGAACACGTCTCCCGTCAGGCATTCCGAATGGACCCGCACCGGCACGCCGCTCCGACCCGCGACTTCGCCGATGACCAGGGCCAGATGCTCCTTGGCCTGGTCGGTGTAAAGATAAAGCGTAAATTCGCCATAACCGGTTGGAATTCGAGTTTTGACAAGGTTCTTGGCCACGGACGCTGAATTCTTTGCTATCTGCATTTCCAAAAAGGGCGACAGTATAACTAGGGAAGGTCTGAACAAACCAGAAGTTGACTGATATTAGGCTCAGAATACGCCTTGGACCCGCGCGAGGTGGATTCGGCAGAGGTCCTGCGATGCGCCGGGAAAACTTTTTTTCGTAAGAGCCCGAGCCTGTAGGATGGCGGGAGAATTAAAGTATCCTTGCGAAACCCTGGCCTTGCCCGCCAGAGACTCCAATACCCTCCCGGCGACTAAACCACGAGCAAGAGGTTATCTCTGGTCCCTCCCTCCGAAAGCCTAGAAGAACTCTATGCCGCTCGTTCCAAAGGCCGGAATTCGGCACATATCTAGCATAATAGCTCTTATATCCGCTTTAATTCACTAGCCCGTGCAAGCTCATTCGAGCCGCATCCAAACTCGCTCGCAGGGAAACGCCAGCCTTGGCTCCTGCCATAGGAGGCCCGCCGTGTCGCTACGAAAATCGAATCAAACCTCTGAAAAGCAAAGAAATCTGGAGCTGATCACGATTTACGAGATCAGCAAGATACTGAGTTCGTCCCTGGATCTGCCCAAGAGCCTCCGGGAGATCCTAAACGTCCTCTCCTCCCATATGCATATGCACCGCTGCATGATTAGTTTGGTGCAGGACAATGGGGACGTGCATGTCATTGGGGCAAGCGGCCTGTCGCGGGACGAAATCGAGCGGGGCCAGTTTCGGAAGGGCGAGGGCGTCATCGGGAAGATCATCAAAACCGGGGTGCCCATCGTCGTTCACAACATCGCCGAAGAGCCGCAATTTCTGAACAGGACCGGCTCGCGCGATCCCTCGAGCGGCCAGACGATCGCATTCGTCGGCCTTCCGATCAAGGCGGCGGGCGAAACCCTCGGCGTGCTCAGCGCCGATCGGGACATGAGCACTTACCGCGGCTATCTGGAGCATGACGTCCGCCTGCTGAAGATGGTGGCCAATCTGGTCGGCCAGACGATCCGGCTGCACCGGAGCGTGGCGGCGGAGCGCGAGCAGCGGATGCTGGAGCAATACCGCTTGCAAAAAGCGGCGGCACCCAGCCCGGGCCTCGTCAACGTCATCGGTCAAAGCCCGCGCATGCAGGACGTGTTCGCCGACGTGGAGCGGGCGGCATCGGTCCATTCCACGGTGCTGATCCGCGGCGAGACCGGAACCGGCAAGGAAATGATCGCGCACGCGATTCACCATCTCAGTTCGAGGCGCGACGGGCCCTTCGTGCGGGTCAATTGCGCGGCCCTGTCCGAGACCTTGCTCGAATCGGAGCTATTCGGCCACGAGAAGGGTTCCTTCACCGGCGCGACTCAGGAGCGGAAGGGCCGCTTCGAGTTGGCCCACGGCGGCACCCTGTTCCTCGACGAGATCGGCGACGTGTCCCCGGCGTTCCAGGTCAAGCTGCTGCGCGTGCTGCAGGAACGCGAGTTCGAGCGGGTGGGCGGCAATAAGCCGATCCAGGTCGATGTCCGCCTGATCGCCGCGACCAACCGCAATCTCGAGGAGGCCGTGGTCAAGGGTCAATTCCGGGCCGATCTCTATTTTCGTATCAACGTCATATCGCTCCTCCTCCCGCCGCTGCGAGAGCGCCGCGAGGATATTTTTCCACTGGTCAATCATTTCCTGGAGCGATTCAACGAGACCAATCAGCGCCAACTCACCATGTCGCCGGAGGCGATGCGCATTCTCATGGAGTGCTACTGGCCCGGCAATGTCCGGGAACTCGAGAATTGCGTGGAGCGGACCGCGGCCATGTCCCGGGGCAAGCTGATCCGGGACATCAATCTGCCCTGCCAGAAAAACATGTGCTTCTCCCTGGCCCTAAAGCCCGTGACCCAAATGGCGAGCCCGGTGCCGGACCTGGTCGAATCTTCCGCCCCGGCCGAGGCCGCCGAGACGGACCGCGGTTCGCCCGCCGGGAAGGGCGGCGTGCCGGAATTCAAGTCCGTGCGCGAGCGCCTGATTTGGGCCATGGAGGAATGCGGCTGGGTGCAGGCCAAAGCCGCGCGCCGACTCGGCATGACGACCCGGCAGATGCACTACGCCCTGCAGAAATACAACATCGAGATCAAAAAACTCTAGCCCGCCCTACCCTTTCCGAGCGAGCGCGGGCGGCGCTCAACGCTCCAGCAAGTTCTCCTCCACGACTTCCGGGGCTTGCCGAAAGAAGCGCTTGGAACACTGGTCGAGCCGATCCGCCCAGGTTTTCAACTTGAGCCATCGGCCGCTGGCCAGCCGCCAGGCGACCACTCGCTCCCAATAGACGTCGACTTGAATGGGAAATTCGTCCGCGTTGAAGCGATCTTCCACCAAAGTGAACTCGTGGCGGTAGAAGCAGCGTCTCCCCGCCTTGTCGAATCCCACCTCCTTGCGGGCGCGGGCGTCGATGTCCGCATGATGCTCGAAATTCACCGGAATGATGGCGTTGTCGCGATAGCTTTCCGGCAGATCGGCGTTCCACTGCAGGTTCATGGCAGGCTCCCCTCAATTTTAAGGATTTAAGAACGATCAGGCTTTCCCGCCCCACCGCGGGCGATCGGTAGCCACGGCCCGATTCCATCGCCCTGCGCTATAACTACAAGTAAATAGCGAAACCGCCCACTGTTAACGCCGCGCGGAACCTTGGAGGTTGGAACGCATCTGCAAGGCTCCGATTCCGGTCGATCCGGGGCGCTGCGGAAGGCGCGTGGGGAATTCGCGTCGCTTTTGTCGAAAACCTGACATGGCCAAACTCCTCGCCGGCATCCTGGCTTTGGAACTTTTAATTAATAAAATCAATAAACTAAGAAATATTCAGAAATGGGCACCTTTATTGCTTGACCATGGTTTTCGAGACAAATTCGGCGCGATGGACACCCAACTCGACTGGTCGGCCTATGACAGCTACGGCGCCGGCGACGCCTACGCGGCGGTGCCCGCCCAAGGCGGCGCCTATGGCAAGGCGGCGGCCGTGTGCATCGGCAATCGCCAGTGTCAGCGCACGGACAAAGGCGTGATGTGCCCGAGCTTTCGCGTCACGGGGGATGCGGCCCATTCGACGCAGCACCGGGCCGCCACGCTCAAGGCCGCCCTGAATGGCGAGTATGGCGCGAACCCCTTCGCCGGCCCGGAACTGACCGCCGCGATGGATTTGTGCGTGGGCTGCAAGGGCTGCAAGCGGGAATGCCCGAATGGGGTGGATATGGCGCTCCTCCGCATCGAAGCGCTTGCCCAGCGCTGGGCCCTGCGGGGAAGCGCGCCGCTCCGCGAGCGCCTCCTCGCCCATCTACCGCGGTTCGCTCCCTGGCTCGCGCCCCTGAATGGCGTGCTGCGGCTTCGGGAACGCCTGCCGCTGCTGGCCGAGCTGGTCGAACGCGGGTTGGGCATTGCCGCCCGACGCTCGCTCCCCAGGCGCGCGGCCCGGAGCTTCCTGACGAAAGCCCCCCAAGAGGCCATCGGCGGGCCGGAAGGACGCGAGGTGGTTCTCCTGGTGGATACCTTCTCCAACCATTTCGATCCCGAAACCGCGGAGGCCGCGCTGGAAATCCTGCGGGCGGGGGGCTATCGGGTGCACCTCGCCCGGCCTCCGGCGGGCGGACGGCCCTTGTGCTGCGGCCGGACCTTTCTCTCGCAAGGCTTGATTTCCGAGGCCCGCGCCGAAGCCCAGCGGCTCGTCGAGGCATTGTGGCCGCACGTGGCGCGCGGCCTGCCTGTCATCGGGCTGGAGCCCTCGTGTCTTTTGATGCTGCGCGATGAGTATTACGCCCTCGGATTGGGCGAGAAAATCGACAGGATCGCCAAGGCCGCGCTCCTCCTGGAAGAGTTTCTGGCCCGCGAGCACGACGCCAAGCGCCTCACGCTGGCGTTCCAGCCCATGGCCGACGCTCGGGCGCTGGTGCACGGGCATTGCCATCAGAAAGCCTTCGGCGCCTTGAAGGCCCTGCGGAAGGTTCTGGGCCTGGTGCCGGAGCTCAAGGTCGAGTTCATCGAATCGAGCTGCTGCGGCATGGCCGGGGCCTTCGGTCTCGAGGCCGAGCATTATGAAATATCCATGCGGATGGCCGAACTCGCGCTGCTGCCGAAGGTGCGGGAGGCGGAACTGGGAACGCTCCTGATCGCCAACGGGACGAGCTGCCGCCAGCAAATCCGCGACGGGGCGCGGCGCGAGAGCGTGCACTTCGCGCGGGTGCTGCGCGCCGCCTTGGCGGCGTGAGTCACGGCGAGGGAAAGGGCGGGCTCCTGGCAGCGGATTTTTTATCGTTCACCTTAGCTTTGGAAGCACTGTTATGGCGAGTTACGAAAACCTGAAAAAAGACATGTCGCTCTGCGATGGCGAGCGCATCGGCGGTTATGCCAATGCCTGCCGAGGGCAATTGTATCGATGCACGGCCTGCGGCGCCGTGGGCTGCCGGCAGACCAAAGAGCATGCCTGCAGCAAGCAAGGCTTCAGCGTGGCGTTCAAGTGCTACGCCTGCGGCGCGGTCGGAAAAGAGGAGGCTGTCGCCTCGGGTCACGCGGCCAGCAAGAGCGCCGCGAGCACGCCCGAGCGGCTGGCGAACACGGATTAGCGGCGCCGGGGGCGGAGCGGAGGCTTGTCATGCGCGATTATTTGATGCTGTTGCTGGGCGCCGCTTTGGTCAACAACGTGGTGCTGGTCAAGTTTCTGGGGCTGTGTCCCTTCATGGGCGTCTCCAAGAAGCTGGATTCGGCGCTCGGCATGGGCCTCGCCACCACCTTCGTGCTGACGCTCACCGCCGTGGCCAGCTGGGGCATCGAGCGTTACCTGCTGGCTCCCCTCGGCATCGGCTTTCTCAGAATCCTGGCGTTCATTCTGATCATCGCCGCCGTGGTTCAGCTCACCGAGATGATGGTGCGAAAGACCAGTCCCCTGCTCTATCAAGCTCTCGGCATCTTCCTGCCGCTCATCACCACCAACTGCGCCGTCTTGGGCGTGGCGATCCTGAACATCCAGCAGGACTATGACTTTCTGCACAGCGTCCTGTTTGGCTTCGGCTCGGCCCTGGGTTTCACCCTGGTGATGGTGATTTTCGCCGGCATTCGGGAACGCCTGGCCCTCATGAACGTGCCGGAAGCCTTCGCCGGCACCCCGATCGCCTTTATCACCGCCGGGATTCTCTCCCTGGCTTTCATGGGCTTCGCCGGACTCAACGCACATTAGGAGTCGACCATGTACATCCTGTTCGCCGTCATCAGCCTGACCGCCCTGGGGCTTGCCTTGGGGTTCATGCTGGGCGCCGCCGCGCGTTACTTCAAGGTCGAGGACAATCCCCTGGTGGACGAGATCGAGCGCATGATGCCGGGCTCCCAATGCGGCCAATGCGGCTATCCCGGCTGCCGGCCGGCGGCGGAAGCCCTGGTGGCGGGCCAAGCCGCCGCCACCTTGTGTCCGCCGGGCGGCAAGGCCTTGGCCGAGCAGTTGGCGAACAAGCTTTCCCTGGAGATCGACCTGGCGGGCCTCAAGGAACAGGCTCCCATGGTCGCGAGGGTCAGCGAGGCGACCTGCATCGGCTGCGCGCGCTGCTTCAAGGTCTGTCCCACCGACGCCATCGTCGGCGCGCCCAAGCACATCCACGCGGTGATCGCCGACGCCTGCATCGCCTGCGGGAAGTGCGTGGAAGTCTGCCCGACCGAGTGCCTGGGGATGCACCCGGTCAAGACCACTCTGCGCAACTGGCGCTGGGCGAAACCCGAGCCGATGGCGGCGGGAGCGTAACGATGGCATTCCCGGGTTTCAAGCTGACGTGGCAAGGGCGCCGCAAGATCAAGGGCGGCGTGCATCTGGAGTCCCGCAAGGAATTCACCGCCGACAAGCCCATCGTGAGCGATTTACTGCTGCCCGAACGCCTGTATCTGCCTTTGCAGCAGCACGCGGGCCAGCCGGCGGAACCGGTGGTCCGAGTGGGCGACAAGGTGCTGAAGGGCCAACTCCTCGCGGCGGGTCAAGGCTCGATCTCGGCGCCGGTGCACGCCTCGACCTCCGGCACGATCGTGGCGCTCGAGGATTTTCCCGCGCCGCACCCTTCGGCCCTGCCCGCTCCCACCTTCATCCTCGAGCCCGATGGAGAGGACCGCTGGGTCGAGCTCGGCCCCGAAGCCGATCCGTTCGGCCTCGCTCCCGAAGACATCTGCGCCCGGGTCGACGCGGCGGGCATCGTCGGCATGGGCGGCGCCGCGTTTCCCGCCGCGATCAAGCTGAGCCTCGGCCGGCGGACCCGGATTCGGACCCTTCTCATCAACGGCGGCGAGTGCGAGCCCTATCTGAGCTGCGACGACCGTTTGATGCGTGAGCGCGCCGCCGGCATCGTCGATGGCATCCGCATCATGCTGCACAGCCTGGGCTGCCGGCACGCCATCGTGGCCGTCGAGGACAACAAGCCGGCGGCGCTGGCGGCCATGCTCGAAGCGGCCCGGCCCCACGGCTTCATCGAGGTGGCGGCGGTGCCCTCCCTCTATCCCATGGGCTGGGACAAGAACCTGATCCGCTATCTCACCGGCAAGGAAGTCCCGGCCAACGGCCGCTCGGCCGACGTGGGCGTCCTGCTGCACAACGTCCAGACGGCTTACGCCGTGCAGCAGGCCGTGCGCTTCGGACGGCCCCTGATCCGCCGCGTCGTCACCGTGAGCGGCGGCGCGGTGGCGGCGCCGCGAAACCTCGAGGCCCCGCTCGGCACCCTCTTGTCCGAGTTGCTGGCGTATTGCGGCCATCGTCCCGATCGAACCGTCCGCTACGTGATGGGCGGGCCGATGATGGGGGACAGGCTGCCGCACCCTCACGTGCCGCTGATCAAGGGCGCTTGCGGCATCCTCGCGCTGAGCGCCGGAGAAATCCAGGCCGAGGACGCCAAGCCGTGCATCCGCTGCTCGCGCTGCGTCACCGCCTGCCCGGTCGGGCTGTTGCCGCTGGAAATGATGAGCCGCATCCGCACCGGGCAAACCGATGCCGCGGTGGGATTTGGCCTCGAGGACTGCATTCGGTGCGGCTCCTGCTCCTACGTCTGCCCTTCCCGGATTCCCCTGGTGCACTATTTCAAGTACGGCCAGGGCGAACTCATGGCGCGCCGGGAGGCGCAGCGCAAAACCGAGGAGACCAACCGCCTGGCGGCGGAGAAACAGCGGCGCCTGGAACGGACCCGGCAGGAAGCGGCCCAGCGCAAGGCTCAAGCCCAGGCCGCCGCCTCGGGAGGCGCGCCATGAGCGCCCTCCGCGTCCCGGTCGCGCCAGCGCGCGCCGCCACTCCGGTCCAGGGCATCATGGTCCGGGTCATGCTGGCTCTGGTGCCGGCCACCGGCTTCGGGCTCCTTCTGTTCGGCTGGCCGGCGCTCTACCTGTTCGCGACGACTGTCCTGTCGGCTCTATTGTTCGAGGCCGTCTGCCTAAGGCTCTCGGCCAAGCCCGTGGCGCCGTACTTGCAGGACGGCTCGGCCCTGTTGACCGGCTGGCTGCTGGCCCTGAGCCTGCCGCCCTGGGCGCCTTGGTGGCTCGGCGCGGCCGGCTCGGCCCTCGCCATCGTGGTCGGCAAGCAGGTCTACGGCGGCATCGGCCAGAACCTGTTCAATCCGGCGATGTTCGCCCGGGTCGCCCTGCTGGTGTCGTTTCCCCTGGAGATGACCCGCTGGGTGAATCCGGCGCCGCCCTTCTCCGAACACGCTCCCGGCCCGCTCGAAGCCCTCGGGATGACCTTCGGTCAGGCCGCCGCTATCGACGGCGTGACCAGCGCGACCCTCATCGGGTACGTCAAGACCGAGCTTTCCCAGGGGCGACCCTTAAGCGAAGCGCTTGCTTCCGGCCAGTTCGGCCTGGGGGCGGCCTGGCTCGGCTGGATTCCCGGCAGCCTCGGCGAAACCTCGGCGGTGCTGGTCGCGGGCGGAGGTCTCTGGCTGATCCGGCAGCGGGTCATCGGCTGGCACATCCCGGCCTCCCTGCTGGCCACCGTCGCCGCCTTGGCCACCATCTTCCACCTGATCGACGGCGAGCGCTATCTGGGCCCCCTGTGGCACCTCGCTTCCGGCGGGGTGATGCTGGCCGCCTTCTTCATCGCCACCGATTACGTCACCTCTCCCAGCAGCCCTCGGGGGCAACTCCTCTTCGGCGCCGGCTGCGGGCTCGTGATCTTCGTCATCCGGACCTTCGGCGGCTTCCCCGAAGGGGTGGGTTTCGCGGTGCTCTTGATGAACGCCTTGACTCCGGTGATCGATTATTACGTCCGGCCGCGCATCTACGGACGCGACGCCAAGGGCCGACCCCTGAAGCTGCCGGAGGACAAGAGATGATCGTTCCGAATCGCGAAAATCTTCGGCGACTGGCCGGCGACCAGTGGCAGAAACTGCGCCGGCAGTTCGACGATCTGGAGGCGCTGCGTCGACGTCTGGATTACCAGACCTATTTGCTGGCCGCCTGCGCCCTGATCGCCAGCTTGCTCTTAGGGATTGGCGATCTCGCCACCCAGGGCGCCATCGCGCGGCGCCAGGCGGAAGATCTCCGGGCGACGCTGGGGCAGGTCTTGCCGCCCGCCCTGTACGACAACGATGTCCTCTCGAATCCCAAGCTGATTTCGTCCGCGGGGGAAGCGACCGGCTTCGACCCCACCGAGGTCTATCTCGCCAAGAAGGACGGCGAGGTCACCGCCGCCGCTTTCAAGGTGCTGGCCTCGGGCGGCTATGCCGGTCCCCTGACCCTGATGCTGGGGGTGGATCGGGACGGCCACATCCTGGGCGTCCGGGTGATCGCCCATGCCGAAACCCCGGGGCTGGGCGACAAGGTCGAAACCGCCAAGTCCGACTGGATCTTGAAGTTCACCGGCCGCTCCCTGGACAACACCTCTCCGCAAGGCTGGCGGGTCAAGAAGGACGGCGGCGACTTCGATCAATTCGCCGGCGCCACCATCACGCCCCGAGCCGTGGTCGGGGGCGTCCAGGGCGGGCTCAAGTTCTTCGAGCGGCATCGGCAGGCGCTGCTCGCCGCAACCGATTAAAAAGGGAGGAAGCGTCTCATGTCGGAATCTATACTCAAACTCGCCAAGGAAGGGCTCTGGAGCAACAACATCGTCTTTAGCCAGAGCATCGCCCTGTGCCCCCTGCTGGCGGTCACCGGCACCGCCACCAACGGGCTCGGCATGGGGCTCGCCACCACCGCCGTGTTGATGGCCTGCAACGCGTTGATCTCCCACGGACGAGAGCTCATACCTCCGGAAATCCGGATTCCCGTCTTCGTCGTGCTGATCGCCATGATCGTCACCCTCGTGGACATGGCGATGAACGCTTGGCTGCACGAGTTGCACAAGGTCCTGGGCCTCTTCATTCCGCTGATCGTCACCAATTGCGCCATCCTGGGCCGCGCCGAAGCCTACGCCTCGCGAAAGCCGCCGGCGTACGCCCTGGTCGACGGGCTCATGATGGGGCTGGGCTTTACCCTGGCCTTGGTGGTGCTGGGTGCGGCCCGGGAAATCGCGGGTTCCGGGACCCTGTTCGCCAACGCCTCCCAGCTGCTGGGGCAAAGCTTCGCCTGGCTCGACACCCAAGTCATTCCGGAGTACCGTGGCTTTCTGCTGATGGCGCTGCCGCCGGGTGGCTTTTTGATGCTGGGCTTTATCCTGGCCGGCAAGAAGATTCTGGATAAGCGTCTGGCTCAAAGGCCGATAAAGGCGACGGCCATTGAGCGGTCCTTGGCCGAAAACATCTAAGCGATTTATAGGGTGTGAAACGCATGCGTATCGGCGTCTGTTATGCGGAAGCGGATCGGCAGTTATGGTTGAGGCTGGAAGTGCCGGAAGACAGCGTGGTCGAAGAGGCGATCCATCGATCCGGGATCTTGCAGCGCTTTCCGGAAATCGATCTCGCCAAGCAAAAGGTGGGCATCTTCGGCAAGCTCGTGAAGCTCAACAGCCCGCTCCGGGAAGGCGACCGCATCGAGATCTACCGCCCCATCATCGCCGATCCGAAAACCGTCAAACGCCGCCGTTCCGGAAGCGCCGACGACGACGATTAGGGTATAGTTTCGGCCCTCACCCACGGTCTTTGAGAACAACAACTACAAACGGAGAGCGATCTCATGAAAGGCGACAGCAAAGTTATCAGTTATTTGAACCAGGTGCTGACCAATGAGCTGACCGCGATCAACCAGTATTTCCTGCATGCGCGGATGTTCAAGCACTGGGGCCTCCATCGGCTCAACGAG